>JAKSTH010000191.1 GCA_024402655.1 Treponema sp.
GCTATCTTCTCCAGCTTGCTGCCAACGGTTCCGTACATAACCTGTTCATTAAATCGGGAATCGCATCCCAAAATTGAAAAAATAAATAAAATTGAGAGTAAGGCAAAATTAATTTTAGTTTTCATATTTTTACTCCTTTTGATTAAAGTATTGCATCTAACGCATCTACAATGGTTTGATCGTAATGGTTAGGTAAATTTCTTAATTCTGCAATTGCGGAATCGCAGTCTCGGATTTCCTTATAAGTTCGGTTTGAAATTAATGCAATGTAACTTTCTGCAACTCTCAAAACTCGTGCGATATAAGGAATTTCTTCGTCTTTTAATCCTTTTGGATATCCGGTTCCATCCAAGTTTTCATGATGTTTGCTTACTGCATCTATAAAAACCGGTCGGAATTTTTCATTTACAAAGAACAGCATTTTTTCACCTAATGCTGGATGTGTCTGAATTACTTTGAACTGTGCTTCTGTAAGGGTTCCTGATTTTAAGATTGCTGTGTCGATATTTAAAAATCCAATATCGTAAACTAAAGAAGCAGCATAATATAAAATACAGTCATATTCAGGGTGTCCTAACTGTTGCGAGATTTTTAGAACCAGATCTGCAACACGCATGGAAACATTTTTTCTACCAGAAGTTTCATCTATTTGTTTTCCAAATTTTTTACAGTTATTAATAAGATCTGTAATTTCTGATTTATCATCTTTTGGATATGATGAATTATCTTCTAATGCAAGATTTGATCTTTGCTGGTTCAGATTATTGGCTGCAAGAGATAAAGTTTGCATTTGAAGCAATAAAGGCAGAGTTTCATTTAATGAAGTGGAACTTTTAAGTGACTGTGCCTGCATAATCATAATTGTATCTTTCATCTGATCCTGATGATTTTTTAACTGCCTGATAGAAATAAACACTACAAAAACAATAATACATACAAAAACTATAACAATAACTAGAATGAAAATAATCATCGATCTGTTATTTTTTGAAAGTTTGAGCATAGTTGTATTACTGCTTTCATTCATAGAAGAAAGCATAAGAGACATTTGCTGACGATATTCTTCATCTGCTTCTTGTCGTTGTTTTTCTAATGCCAGGCGTTGTTCCTCTGCAGCACGTTGTTGTTCATACAACGAAATCTGCATATCTAAATCTTCCTGGCGTTGTTTCTGCTGTAATGCGTAGTCTTCTTTTCTTAATTTTTCCTGAAGTTCTAAATCTTCTTGTCTTTGCTTTTGTTGAAGAGCATAGTCTTCTGCTCTTTGTTTATTTTCTCTTTCCAGAGCTTCTTTTCTTAATTGTTCTTCTCTTTCTTGTTGGGCCTGTTTTTCTTTTTCTGCCTGTTCAGCTTGTTGTTTACGTTCTAACTCAGCTTTTTCTAATTCTATTTTTCTTTGTTCTTCGTAATATGCCTTTAATCTTTGCTCTTCGGCTTCTTTTTCTGCTTTTGCTTTTGCTTCTGCAGCGAGTCGTTGTTGTTCTTCAAGAGCCCGTTTTTCGGCTTCTGCTTTTCGAATCTGTTCTTCTTCCAGTTCTTTAAAATGGGCTTTTGTTTTTATAAGGGCAGGTTCCAAAGCTTTTTTTATTGAAGAAGGATAATCTTTCAATTCTTCTTCCATTTGGAGTACTGCTTCATATTTTCCGGTTTCAACCAGATTATTTGCTCTTTGAGAAACAGCTTCTTTAATTGTAGAAAGTACATCAGAAGGTATTTCTTCATTTTCATAGTAATTTGCAACAAATTTTGCGTAACTATAAGAACGGTCATAGTCACCTAAAATCAAATTTTTATTAATAAGATCTAATGCTCTGGAAACTGCATCTTGCGCAAATATATTGCTTGTAAGAGTAAAAAATATAACTAGTAAAGGAATGAATCTTTTTAGTAGTCTAGTCATTTATAGAAACTCCTACCGAGAATTGTGTGTCTAAATACCATTCATTCTGTTTTGAAACTATAAGGCTATTGAGGGATGTTGTATTTTGAACAAAAAGTTTTCCATTTTCGAATAATTTTAATGGCAAATAATAACGTAATGTTACTTCTGCATCCCAGGCAAAACTGATTTCAGAGTGAGCATCAAAAGTAATAAGACTCAAATCTGTGAAGAATGACATTGTTAAATCTGGTGTAATATTTATTTTGTCTAAACCAATTCCAAATATTGGGGCAGTTAGTCCTGAATAAAGTGCAGCATTATTATCATTTATTAGGGAGTATGAGTTTATGCCAAAACTGAGTCTAAAAAAGTCAGAGAATGATGGAATTCCTATAGTAAAACGAGACCTGAAATCAGATTTCATTCCGGCATTATTAAACTGCAATGGTAAAAAATTATAGTTAAGATCTAAATCCAGTTTTACATAAGGATGATTAAACCCAACTTTGGCTTCTAAACCAAAACCAAGTCGTGAATAAATATTCGAAGCCTGATTAAATTGGTTTGCAAAACTACTTTGAGAAATTTCGATAGGGAAATTTACTGCATAACGCATTGGGAAGTTAGCCAGAGAGATTTTACTTACAGATTCAATATATTCATTTTTTTTCTGTTCTTCTTCTTGTTTCTGTTGTTTATATTCTTCTAACTGCCGTTTCTGTTCTTCGGCTTCTTTTCGTTTACGTTCTTCTTCCTGGCGCTTTTCTTCTTCAGCTTTTTTACGGGCTTCAGTTTCAGCTTTTGTTTTTTTAGCTTTATCTATAGATGTATATAATTTTTGTGCTTCGGCATTGTCAAAATTAACAATTAAAACTATTTCGGCAAGAGAAAAAGCATAATCTAAATCATCTTTTGAAACAGCATCTTTTGATTTAGCAAGAACCTGCTTTTCTAAATCTGATAATTCTTCTGGAGCTGCATTTTCCAGCATAGCCTGTACAACATGAATTTCTTTATTATCAAGAGCTTTTTTTAACTCTTCGTTTGAAGCAGCGAAAATTGAAAAGGTTATTGAAAAGCTCAACAATAAAAGTACAACGAACTTTTTCATGAGAATCCTCTTTAAATATGGTTTTATTCATAAATTTTCGGCAAATTTTTGAAATTCTTGAATTCCTTATTTATTAAAGAATTACAGGCATCTTCACTAGAAAGCAAAAATAAGATAAAATTATATTTATGAGTACAAATAATGATTTATGTCCTTGTGGTTCAGGAAAAAAAT
>JAKSTH010000192.1 GCA_024402655.1 Treponema sp.
CTCTCTCAACTTTGGTTTTTCGATTTTTCCGGTTGGGTTTCTTGGAACTGGAGCAAAGATAATTTTCTTTGGTCGTTTATATTTTGGAAGTTCCATACAGAAATTGTTTACATCTTCTTCTGTACAAGAAACACCTTCTTTTACTTCGATAATTGCAGCTGTAATTTCACCAAGGCGTTCATCTGCAAGACCAATTACTGCAACATCTTTAATCTGTGGCATTTTGTGTAAGAAATCTTCAATCTGAACAGGATAAATATTTTCACCGCCAGTAATAATTACATCTTTTTTGCGGTCAACAAGGTAGATAAATCCGTCTTCATCCATCATGGCCATATCGCCAGTGTAGAGCCAGCCTTCATTATCCATAACTTCTGCAGTTGCTTCTGGATTCTTGTAATATTCAACCATAACACCAGGTCCAAATACTGCAAGTTCACCAACTTCCCCTTGTTTTACATCCTGGCGTTTTTCATCTACAATGCGAACTTTCCAGCCATAACCTGGAATACCAATTGCACCAATTTTGTGGTCATTTCCAACACCAAGGTGAACACATCCAGGTCCAATAGATTCAGAAAGACCATAGTTTGTATCATAATCGTGATGTGGGAAGTATTTTTTCCAGTCTTCAATCAGTTTTTTAGGAACAGGCTGAGCACCAATATGCATAAGTCTCCACTGATCCAACTGATAATCTTTAATTTTTAAGTCGCCTCTTTCCAAAGCAACAAGAATATCCTGAGCCCAAGGTACCAAAAGCCAAACGATTGTACATTTTTCATCGCTAACAGCTTTAAGAATTGTTTCAGGTTTTGTACCACGGAGTAATACAGCTTTTCCACCAGAAATTAAAGAACCAAACCAATGCATTTTTGCACCAGTGTGATATAAAGGTGGAATACAAAGGAATACATCATCCTTTTTCTGTCCATGATGATTCTGTTCGCAGGCACAAGAATGCATTAAAGCGCGATGTTTGTGTAAAATTGCTTTTGGGAATCCTGTTGTACCAGAACTAAAATAAATTGCACCATAATCATCATCTGAAAGTTCAATATTAAGATTTTCAGAAGAATAGTTCATTGCAGACATAACATAATTTTCTGCAAAAGAAGGTTCGTGTCCTTCGCCAACATAAATTAAAAGACGATGAGCAATAATTTTATCTGAAATTGCTTCCAAACGACCAATAAATTCTGGACCAAAGAAAAGAACAGAAATATCAGCCAGATTCAAACAATAATCAATTTCATCGCTGGCATAACGGAAGTTTAATGGAACAGCAAGGGCACCTGTTTTAAGAATACCAAAATAAATTGGCAGCCATTCAAGACAGTTCATCATTAAAACACCAACTTTATCACCACGGCGAACGCCACGTTCCAAAAGATAGTGGGCACAGCGGTTTGCTTTTTCATTAAAAATCTTCCAGCTGATTTCACGGCGGTAAGGCAGGTTAGGTTCTGGTTGAGTTAAATCAAACTCTTTCCAGGTCATTCTTCTTGTATCTTTTACTTCAGGATTTAATTCAACAAGAGCGCAGTCGTTTCCAAATTGTTCTGCGTTTCGTTCAAGATATTTTGTGATAGGCATTTTGTAGTTCCTTTCTTTTTTGTTATTATATACAGTAATATTATACAACGAGATATGCAAAAACGCCAAAAAAAGTTTATAATGTTACTACTATTAATGGAGAAAAATCATGTTAAAAGTAAGAGCAAAACAACATAATAGCCGCATGTGTGTAATTTGCGGATTGGATAACGAATATGGTGTAAAAGCACCTTTTTATTCTATGGAAGACGGCAGTGTAATGACTGTATTTTCATTTAAACCAGAACATCAGAGTTACCCTGGAAGAGTTCATGGTGGAGTTATTTCTGCAATGTTAGATGAAATGGGTTTAAGAGCTTTATGGGCTAAAGAGCAGAATGAAGATTCTTTTGGTGTAACAATGACTTTGGATACAAAATATAGAAAACCAGTTCCATATGATCAGAAAATTTTGGGACGCGGGGAAGTTGTAAAAGATACAGGCCGATTTTTTGTAACACATGCATCTGTTATGGATTTAGAAGGAAATGTTCTTGCCGAAGCTGATGTAAAATATATCCGTCTTGATGTAAATGCAATTGCAGAAGGGTTTGATTCTCATGAAGAAATGCCATATTTAGTAGAAGATGGCGTAACCGAAATAGATTACACTCCAGTTAAATAACACCCATTACAATGCCAACAATAATAATGCAGGCGCAGAACATTCTGTAGCCTGTATTTTTTTCTTTAAATACAAATTTGCCGCCTAAAATTGTAACAAGACATCCAGCCTGTTTTATAAGTGTCATAATTGTAATTTTGCTGGCAGGATCGCCATTTGCTATAAAAAGAGCTTTGTCTCCAATAACAAACATAATTGCTAAAAGCCAGACCCATCCATTTTTTAAGACTGTAGGGGAGATTTTTACTCTGAAAATCAGGACATAAATCAGATAATACGCAATAAGAAAAAGCATGTACCAGAACTGCAATTGGGAGCTGGAAATGTCTTTCATGAGTACTTTGTCTAAAAAACCAGACACTGCATTAAGCATACAAGATAAAAAAGCCAGAAAAATATAGAAATTTACTGATTTTTCCTGTTTTACAAGTGTATTATTTTGTATACAGTTTGATGAAATTTCTGTAGTTTCGTCGGATTTTACAACTGTATCTGGTGTTAAAGTGATTGGAGACTCATCAACATGGAATAATTTTTTTAAAAAAGCTGGTTTAAATTTTAATAAAACAAGACCGCAACATACAAAAATAAGGCCGATTCCCTGGAATGTGGCAATTGTTTCGCCCAGCACTAATATACCAAGGGATGTGGCAAAAAGAATGCGGGAAAGGTCCAGAACTCCATAAACACTAACAGGAAGTTTTTTTAATGAGCGGAAACTGCAAATCCAGGCTAAAAAAATACTGAAAGATTTAATTGCAATCCATAAAAAGTAAATTGGTTCCAGGCCGCCAGCTTGTGGAGCTTGAGGAATAACAAACACAAAGGAAAGCAGGGTATAAATCACCAGAACTTCCATAACAGTGTTCTTTTCCATTGCCTTTTT
>JAKSTH010000193.1 GCA_024402655.1 Treponema sp.
TACTTGTAGAAAATGGTGCAAATGTAAATGGAAAAGAGGCCCCTCTTGTTTATGCGGCAAGAAATAAAGATACTGCGGTTCTAGAATATTTAATTTCCAAAGGTGCCAAAATTGAATCCAAAGATTCGTATGGAAACACAGCACTTATGTCCGCTATCGGCAATTGGAATGTTGATGCAATTCTTCTTCTTGAAAAGCATAATGCTAACTGGAAAGCCGTAAACAAAAATGGAGAAAATCTTTTTCATGTATTAAGTTATGGTGCTTTTTTAGATAATGTAAAGGTTGATGATAATGGAAAGCTAGTTGATGCGTTTACAGAGCTAAAAGGTAAAAACATTATAGAATATTTAATATCAAAAGGCATTGATATTAATAAAAAGGATAAAGAAGACGGATATACACCTTTAATGAATGTTATTGCTTCTACTTCTAGAAAATCATCAAAAGCTAATTATGTTGTTGAAAACTTTTTAAAATATGGAGCAGACCCTAACATTAAGGATAAATATGGGTATACAGCTTTATTTGATTCTGTAGACAGATCAGAACTTGTAAAAATTTTATTGAAATATGGAGCAAATCCAAAAGCAAAAGTTGATGGAGAAACTCCTCTGGAATATGCAAAATCAGAGTTGGAAGGTTATCCAAGTAAGAGATCAGAATTAAACAAAACAATTGAGATTTTATCTAAATTGGAAAATGAGTAAACTTACAGAATATATTGGAAGTCAGTTCGGAAATCCTCGGGGTATTATTGGATTCATCTGCTGTAAATGCATGAATATTATCAATAAAAAAATGTATAAGAAGACTGTTTCTATGTTGAATCTGAATAAAAATCAGAAACTTCTAGATATAGGATACGGCAACGGTTATCTTCTTAAGCTTGCGTATAAGAAATTCTGCTGCAAACTTTTTGGAATTGATATTTCTGAAGATATGAAAACTCTTGCTGAAAAACGTAACAAGAAGGCTTTAAAAGATAAATGTTTAAATCTTAAAGTAGGTGACTGTTGTAATCTTAAATTTGATGATAATACTTTTGATGCTGTTTCGTCGATAAATACAGTTTACTTTTGGTCGGATACTGTTAAAGGTCTTTCTGAAATCCGTCGTTGTCTTGTTGATGGGGGATGTTTTATAAATGCGGTGTATACAAAAGAATGGCTTTCCAGAACAAAAATGGCAGAAAAAGGATTTAAAAAGTTTGAACCAGAACAATTAATTCAGTTTGGAAAACAGGCTGGTTTTGAAAATATAGAAGTTATTGATATTGTAAAAGGGAAATCATTTGCAGTAATTTATAAGAAATGACCCACATAGAAAAGAAAGCATTAAAAAAGGCTCAGAAACTAGGAATTAATCACTCAGAAAAAGATCTTCAGAAAATCGATTCAAATTTGGATAAGATGAATAAGGGGCCAGTTGCAAAAATTTGGGATAAAGTGCTTTTGTTATGGGAAAAAGTTAAATCGCCTGATGTTCCGGTTAGATTAAAAATTACTATTGTAGGAGCTTTATTATATTTAATTTTGCCAGCTGATTTAGTACCAGATGTTATTCCAGGAATTGGATTAATAGATGATGTTACTGTTGTGCTGATGGTTTTTAATGAAGTTTCAAAATATATTGTTCCAAAAGTTGTAGAAAAAGCAAAGAAAAAATTAGAAGAATCGTATTATGAGAAAATAGATTTTAAACTTAAAGAAATTTTTTATCTTATGCTTTTAAATTCTGTTATAACTTTAGTTATAAACATGGCTGGAGTTGCAATTCTTATAATAAAACCTGTTAAAGAGTATTCTAGAATTATTGCTTTTGTACTATTTTTTATAACAATTATATATAGTCTTATTAGACTAATTCTGTATTTAAAACAATATGGAAAAATAACAATTGGAATTATAAAACCTGTAATAAAAGAAAAATCCTTGAGTAAAGGAATCAGTATATTTGTACAAGAAACTTATCCTTTAATTACAAAGATTTATGCTGGAATAAATATTGCAAAAACATTTGTTCCCGGTTTAGATTCAATACCAGACTTTGATAAAATAGTAAAAGATTTTATTAATCATTTTAAAAAGAAAGTTATTCTTGTGTCTTTAATGTTTTTGGTTTATTCACTGATAATTTATATTATAAAAATCATACTATCAATATCATAGTTTTCAGATAAAACAACTTAATTTAATGAAAATTTACACTATTATGATAATTATATTCATAAAAACTGGGCGTATTTCTAGATTTTCAACTTCTAAAATACAATAAATACCTTACAAGTTTGATTATTCGCCCAGTAATATTTCCTAACTAAACGATAATTGGGTAATTTTTACGATATAATAATATTTTGAAATAAGAATTGCCCAAGTCTAAGTAATATAAATATTAAAACTGGGTAATAATAAAGTTATTCACGTTTTTTGAATGTTTTTACTGTTTTCAATGGTAATTTTTATTATAAAAATAGTTTTTTCTATTCTATAATGGATGCATCAAAGTTGAAGGAATAGAGTTTATAAAGTAAAATTATGAGAGATAATATGAAAAAGACACTATTTTTATTTATGGCTTTATGCTTTATCACATTTTTTGCATGTGGCCAAGCTTCAAAAAAAACTGATGAAAAAAATATGAAAACAACAATAAATGTAACTGTAAACGGCGTAACCAAAACAGCAACTCTGGTTGATAATGTTGCAACAAAAGCTCTTCTTGAACTTCTTGCAAAAGGCAATGTAACTGTAAAAACCGATGACTACGGCGGATTTGAAAAAGTCGGAACTTTCGGAACAAAACTTCCAACAGCCAATTCCCAGATTGATACAGTTCCAGGAGACATCGTTCTTTATCAGGGAAACAATATCAGCTTCTTTTATGACAACAACGGCTGGAGTTACACAATGCTTGGAAAACTTGATATTACCGATGTAAAAGAAATTAAAACTTTCCTTGCAGCAGGAAAGGGTAAAACTGATATTGTTCTGAGTTTGAAGAATTAGGTACTCATTATGAGTAAACTTACAGATAGAAACGAATAGATGGATGGTCAAATAAAATGGCAGCATATGATACATATACAGTAGATTCGA
>JAKSTH010000194.1 GCA_024402655.1 Treponema sp.
AAACCGTCGGCTGAAAGATTGCATTTTTTCAGGGCAGACAGCATGCCTTCCAGGCTTATAAATGACAGAGAATCTGCACCTATTTCTTTACGAATTTCTTCTACATCATGAGCTGAGCTTATTAATTCATTTTTACTTGGTGTGTCAATACCCAAATAGCATGGGAATTTTACTGGTGGAGAAGAAACTTTAAAGTGTACTTCTTTAGCCCCTGCACGTCTTAAAATCTGAACCAGGCGGCGGCTTGTTGTTCCACGAACAATGGAATCATCTATAACAATAACCCGTTTTCCGTCCAAATCACTTCTTAAAGCATTAAGTTTTACAAAAACCAGGTTTTCTCGTTCTGCCTGGGTTGGTGCAATAAAAGTACGACCAATATATTTGTTTTTAACAATACCTGTTACATAAGGAATGCCAGTGGCTTTTGAATAACCAATTGCAGCACCAATACCACTGTCTGGAACACCAATAACAACATCTGCTTCAACTGCAGACTCTTTTGCAAGAACGGCGCCCATTTCGTAACGAGCCTCCTGAACAGAAATGCCGTCTATAACAGAATCTGGGCGGGCAAAATATACATATTCAAAAACACAAGTCTGTTTCTGAATCTTTTCTTCCGGCATAAATGATTTAATGCCGTCTTTATTAATCATAACAATTTCGCCTGGAGCAACATCACGGATATATTCACCGTTCACGGCATCTATGGCACAAGATTCACTGGCAATAATATATCCTTCCCCAACTTTTCCAATACACAATGGGCGAATTCCATTAGGATCTCTAACACCAATTAAACAGTCTTCTGTAATAAGACAAAGTGCATAAGAACCTTTTATAAGCTGAATTGTATTTCGTAAAGAAAGTTCCAGACCTTTTTTATAGTTGCGGGCAATAAGTTTAAGGATTACTTCTGTATCACTGGTAGAACTGAATGTACTTCCAGCGTCTTCCAGCATTTCTCTAAGTGGTTCATAGTTTACCAGCTGGCCATTATGAGCCAAAGCTAAACTTCCCAATTTGAATGTGTTTAAGAAAGGCTGTGCATTTTCTATGGTTCTGCCACCTGCTGTAGCATAGCGGACATGGCCTACAGAAATGCTTCCCTGCAGTTCTTCAAAATGTCCCTGCTGGAAAACATCTGAAACAAGCCCCATTGCTTTATGAAGCTTAATTTTTTCACCATCGGAAACTGCAATTCCGGCACTTTCCTGACCTCTATGCTGTAATGAAACAAGACCAAAGTAAGTAAGAGATGCAGCATTTTCGCAACCAAAAACCCCTACAACTCCACATTCATCATGCAATCCCATATTTTTTCCTTTTACATGTTTGAATAACCCATAAGATATTCATCTATCTGGCGGGCACATTCACGACCTTCTGCAATAGCCCAAACAACAAGTGACTGACCTCTATGCATATCTCCAGCTGTAAATACTTTTTCAACAGAAGTTTTGTATCCGTTTGGCGAAGCTAATTCTGGGGTTGCTTCTCCTAAAGATTCAACAGTATTACGGGCAGTAAGTGAAGTTCCAAATGCTTCTGCTGTGTAATCTTCACAACCAAGGAATCCTGCAGCAATAAGGATTAAATCTGCAGAAAGTTCTTTTTCACTTCCCTCTTTTTCTACCAGTTTGCGCTGTCCGTCTACCATCTGGAATCCAACCTGAACAGTTTTTACACCAGTAACTTTTCCGTCTTTAGAATAAACTTCTTTGATTGTTGTTTCGTAAACACGTGGATCATGACCGAATTTTGCAATGCTTTCTTCTGCACCGTAATCAGTCTTAAGTGTTTTTGGCCACTGTGGCCATGGGTTATTTTCAGCTCTTTCAACAGGAGGACAAGGCATCATTTCAATCTGAGTAACAGATTTACAACCCAGGCGAATTACAGATCCAGTACAGTCATTTCCTGTGTCACCACCACCAAGAACAATTACATCTTTTCCGGCAACACTGATTCCATATGTTTCTTTAAGTTCTTCTTCAAGTTTTTCATTAGTAAAACCAGGTTTAGCAATAACACATTTTGTTACTCTTTTAAGGAAATCTACAGCAAGCATAATGCCGCCTTCTGCTCCATCTCCACCTTTATTTACTTTATCTACACCAGTTGCAGAAAGTGGACGGGCTTTTTTTGCACCACAACAAAGAGCAACTGCATCGTGAGTATTAAGAATTGGGTATGCGGCAGTATCGTTTCCTACATCAGCATTAAAAACAAATTCAACGCCTTCTGCCTTCATAAGTTCAATACGGCGGTCAATAATTTTCTTTTCCAGCTTCATGTTTGGAATACCGTACATTAAAAGTCCACCGGCTTTATCTTCTCTTTCATAAACAGTTACAGAATGACCACGACGATTTAATGCATCTGCAACAGCAAGACCTGCAGGGCCTGCACCAATAACAGCAACTTTTTTGCCAGAACGAACTGCAGGAATCTGTGGCTTCATATAACCTGTTTCAAAGGCTTTTTCAATAATATAAAGTTCATTATCGTGAACAGTAACTGGCTGAGTACCTACAGTTGGATTACCACAGTTACAAGCTTTTTCACACAAAGCAGGACAAACTCTACCAGTAAATTCTGGGAAAGATGAAGTTTTAAGGAGTCTCCAGGCAGCCATATCGAACTGTCGCTGATAAAGTGCTTCGTTCCATTCTGGAATAAAGTTATGAAGAGGACATCCTGTTACCATGCCAGCAAGTTTAATTGCGCTGCCACACATTGGAACCCCACAGTTCATACAACGAGAAGCCTGTTCAATACGAGCTTTTTCATCAAGTTTAGGATGGAATTCATTAAAATTCTGAATGCGTTCCATTGGAGGAACATTTCCGTTTTCAATGCGTTCGTAGTCTAAAAATCCTGTTGGTTTACCCATCTTTTTATTGCTCCTGATTCTGAAAATAAAAAAAAGAGGCCGTAAATCGCAAAACTTTCCAAATGCAAATGCACTTGTTAAGCTTAACCATTTACGACCTCTTTGTCGTTGTTATTCTATATTATAGAATTTTTACTGTGATGTCAATATTGTTTCTATTTTTCATCACAAGTGTAA
>JAKSTH010000195.1 GCA_024402655.1 Treponema sp.
TTTTCAACATTGTTTAATTCTTTCAAAAAGCAGGCAATCTGTTCAAAATCAAACATTCCTGCATCTAAAACCAGGGCAGGATTTTTTGTACTTTGGAACCAGTCTGTAATCATTTGATTATCATACAAAGTGTGGCAGGTTACTCCAGGTCCTATTAAAATTGCGGTGGCTTTTTTTGGAATAGAATCAGCAATCATCAGTTGTGGATCAATTTTGAACTGTTCCAGATTTGACTGATCTGTTTTTAAAATAGATGTAAGTCCTGCACCAAAGTTCATGGCAGCCCTTGCAGCTAAAATCCCGGCGCCTGCTTTATCACCGGCAAAGATTACTGCATGGCCATATGTTCCTTTGTGAGCATTGCGTTTTTTTCTAAATGGCAGTTTTAAATCATCCTGCTCCATAAAATAAGCGGTTGCCTGTCCCTGGCTTTCAAAAACTTGTGGGGCAAATCCTAAATCTGCAACAATAAGTTTTCCACAAACTGCTTTTGCTTTATCAGAAAAAAGCTGCAGTTTATGAGTTCCCATGGTTACTGTATAATCTGCATAAAATTCAAAAGCCGAAGGAATATCGCAGGCAATTTTAGGACCATTAAAATCATTCATTGCAGCAATAAGGCTGGACGCTTGTGGAGAAAGGTCCCCGTGAAAACCGGTTCCGTAAATGCAGTCTACAATTATGGCTTTATTTTTCTTTGATGAAGAAAGGTTATAAAAGTCTGAAACTGATAAAAAAGGAATGGCAAGTTTCTGGCAGGTGGAGTGCCATGTTTTAGCTTCCTGGGATTTTGGCTCTTCAAAAGCTACAAGGGAAACTTGAAAAAATGGCTGTAAATGGCGGGCAAGAGCATAACCATCTGCACCATTGTTTCCTTTTCCGCATACAATAATTACTGGCAAACTGGAAGCCTTATCAGTTTTAGAAAATTTTTCCACAATCAGATTTTTCATTCCAATTGCGGCATTTTCCATCATTACAAACTGAGGAACATTAAATTCTGTTTTTACTTTTGCTTCAAGTTCTGCTGAATTATTGAATACGGATTTCATATTTTTTTGATTACAAAAGGATGATTCCAAGGATTGCTACTGGAATAAGATATGCAGCAAACCATGCCAGTTTTCCTTTGCGAATAAGTTTCATAAGGAATGCAAGTGAAAGATATCCAACTACAAAAGCTGCGATACAACCTGCAATTACAGGAAGAGCACCAATAGAAGATGAAACTTCACCTAAATCTTTTACTTCAAGAACAAAGGCTCCAAGAATTGCTGGAATGGAAACAATAAAAGAATAATCTCCAGCGGCTTTTCTATCTAATTTACTGAATAAAGATCCGGCAATTGTTGAACCACTGCGGCTGATTCCTGGTAAAGTTCCAAAGCCCTGCATAATACCAATTACAATTGACTGCAAAATAGAAACGCCTTCTGCTTTTGGAGCAGAATCATCAGTTTTTTCACTGCGCTTTTTTTCTATAATTGCAGAACTGATTAAAAGTGCCGAAGTAACTAAGAAGCCACAGCAAACTACTTTAATTCCCATTTCTGGAATCAGTTTAGAAGTTACAATTCCCATTACTCCAGTAATAATTGTAGAAATGATGATGGCGATAATTGTTTTTCTACCAGCGCGATCATTTTTGCAAAGAAGATCTTCAGAATCTGCTTCTGGATTTTCATCTAATTTAGAATTGTTTCTTGTAATCCAGCGGCCAAAGCATTTAAGCAGTGCCCAGATTTTTTTCCAGAAGAAAAGACAAACGGCGCCTAAAGTTGCAAGATGAAGGAAAACATCAAATAAAAGAGGAACATCCTCTAAACCAAAAAGAGTCTGTGCCAGCTGCAAATGACCCGATGATGAAATTGGAAGGAATTCTGCAACTCCCTGCAAGATTCCCAAAATTATACTCTGTAATACTGTCATGCTTTCTAATATATCCTATTTTTGTGTTATAATAAAATACCAGGATATAAAAAATGAAAAAAAATTGTTTTGTTATTTTGTTTTTAAGTTTATTTACAATAGGATTGTTTTCACAAGAGTTTTCAAGAAATCTGGAATATAAGTCAGAAGGTGATGATGTTCGTCAGATTCAGGAAATGCTTGTTGAACTTGGTTATGGTCCAATAAATATTAATGGCGAATATGATAATCTTACAGTTTATGCAGTTAGAGAATTCAAAAAGGATTTCAGTTTTGCAAAAGAAAGTATGTCTGATGTTTTTACAAAAGCTGATTACGAGGCTTTGACTAATAACACTGATCTTATGCTGGGCTACAAAGAATGTATAAAAAAAATCAATGAAATTAGAAGTGGTAAATTAAAAAAAGACAAAAAAGAAGCCTATGATGATAATGGTTTTTCTTCTGATTCAGCTACAATTTATACAGAAAGTATAAAAGGAAAAAAAGTTAAGTGTGTTCTCGAAGTTGTTTACCCTGATATGCCCTCAATGTTTATGTCCTGGACAGTGTACCCTATAGAAGATGATGTTTTTGTATATCAGTTCCATATAGATTGTGATTCTATTACAGCATGGATTTCTTATTATTGTGTTGATGGAACGATGTATGAAATAAATGGTGGCAACTTCATAGAAGAAATAGATTACTACAAAAAAGTAAAAGACCTTTTATTCGATATGTATGAAAGAACCCAGAACTAAATTAATACAATTTTTCTATCTTGCGATTTTAAAATTTAACTGGCTGGAGAAAAGTTATTTATATTTTAGGAAAAAATAAGAGAATTGTTTGACAATATGCGATAAATAGGATAGGTAAATGTTATTTTTAGAAGTAAAGTTTTATTTCAATTTAGGTAGAAAAAAATATGATCAATGTAAGAATTTAATTGATGAATATTATAAAACGAAAGGTAATACATATAAGTTTAATGAGTTAAGTCTTTATTATTACCGAGAGATTAATGATGAAAAAAAAGCATTCTATTATTTTATGCAATGTATAGTTTTAAAAAAGATAGATAAAAAACTTGAAGATTGGGGAATAAATTTTTTTATAGAGAAAAATGTTTCCAA
>JAKSTH010000196.1 GCA_024402655.1 Treponema sp.
AACTATCAAAAATCAAGATTTTCCTTTATAATGGGAGCGACAATTTTATTTGTCTAGACCGGATAGAGTTTAATTTCTTAAACAAAGGAACTAATGATGTCAAAGAAATTAAAGAAAAATTTTAAAGTAAATTTCTTAATGAATGTTGCAGGTGGCATTCAGGTTAAGAAACTTAACAAAGCTGCAAAAGACTGTGAAAAAGCACAGGATGCAACACTTCGTGCCATTCTTGAATATGCTAAAGATACTGAATATGGTAAAGCACACAATTATGCAGAAATCTTAAAAGCAACATCACCAAAAGAATTGCAGGAATTATGGGAAAAAAATCAGCCAGCAATTCAGTATGAAGATATCCGCCCATTAGTTGAACGTCATAAAAATGGTGAAGAAAATATTCTTTTCCCTGGAAAACCAATGATGTATGCTACAACATCTGGTACAACAAAAGAACCAAAATGGATTCCAATTACAAATGAATACTACCAGAACATCTATTCTAAGATGTCTAAAGTATGGCTCTGGACATTCATTCATCACCGTCCAAAGGTATTTGGTGGTATGTGTACATCAATCGTAGGTAAATCCGTAGAAGGAGCTGCTCCAGACGGAACTGTTTACGGTTCAGTTTCTGGTGTAACACGCCGCGACTGTCCAGATTTCATCCACAATTTGTATAACGAACCAGATGAAATGTATTCTATTGCAGATTACAAAGCTCGTTACTATTGTATTATGCGTACAGGTATTGAAAATGATACAACTCTCCTTGTAACAGCAAACCCTTCTACAATCGTAGAAATGCAGAATAATGTAAACGAATTCTATGATGATTATGTAAATGATATTGAACACGGTACATTAAACGCAAATCTTAATCTTGATCCAGAAATCCGTAAAGTTCTTGAAGCTCGTTATAAACCAAATCCAGAACGTGCAGCTGAACTTCGTGCTCTTAAAGAAAAATATGGCACAGTACTTCCAAAGCACTACTGGCCAAATATGCAGGTTCTTAATACATGGAAATGTGGTAACACAAAAGTTTATCTTGAAAAATTCAAGGATTCATTCCCAGAACACACATTGCATCAGGAATTCGGCTACTTTGCTTCAGAATGTCGTGCAGGTCTTGTAATGAACGGAAAAAGCGATACAGTTCTTTTCCCACACATGCACTATTTTGAATTTGTTGCAGAAGAAGATCTTGATAATCCAAACAAAAAATTCTACCGCCTTTGCGAACTTGAAAAAGGAAAACGCTATTCTATCTTCGTAACAACATTTGCAGGTCTCTACCGTTATGATATGAACGACCTTGTAGAAGTTACAGATTTCTATGGCACAATTCCTTGTATCCAGTTGATTCAGAAAATCAACGGTATTATTACAATGACTGGTGAAAAACTCCATGAACGTCAGTTCATTGATGCTGTTCATGATGCAGAAAAAGCATTAAATACACAGCTTAAATTCTTTGTAGGTTTTGCTGAAGTAGAAACATCTACATACCAGTTCTATTTTGAATTTGCTGATCAGAATGCAACTCAGGCAGATGCAGACAAAATGGCTGCAGAAGTAGATAAGATCTTAAAACAGAATAACATTGAATACGCAGCAAAACGCGATTCATTCCGTGTAAAAGATCCAATTGCTCACTTGTTGCAGAAAGAATCTTTCGAAACATATAAAGCTCGTTGTATTGATATGGGTGCTCGTGATGGTCAGTTCAAATTGAACCTCTTAATGCAGGATGAAAAACGTCATGCAATGTTCAAAGACTTGATCAAAAAATAGTCTGTAAATATGAACTTGCTTGAAAATGTA
This sequence comes from Treponema sp., assembly GCA_024402655.1. Lineage (GTDB taxonomy): Bacteria > Spirochaetota > Spirochaetia > Treponematales > Treponemataceae > Treponema_D. The sequence goes on from JAKSTH010000196.1 coordinate 1,825, forward strand.
AAAGCCGTCATTTTCGATTTTGACGGCACTTTCTACGATAATCACGGCGTTGGAAAGGATTTAGTTTTATCACACCCTCTGAACCTTTGGAGAATTAAATCGGAAAGAGAAGTTCGTAAAAGTTTGAAAAATCAGTCTTTTGGAACTAAAGAAGCATATATGATGGAATATTCTAAAAGAATTGCTTCTAAAACAACCCTTTCTGTTTCAAAGGCCCAGAAGTGGTATGAAGAAAAATATCTAAACTGGCTTACTGCTTCCATTGGAAAAAAACAGGCTTATGATAAGGTAGAAGAATTAATAACTTCTTTAAAAAACAAAGGGATTAGAGTTGCTGTTTACAGCGATTATCCTATGTTAAAAGAAAGAATGAAGGTTATTAATCTTAATGCTAATCTGGCTGATTATATTTTTGATGCTGAAAGTCTTGGCGGGCAAAAACCTGCAAAACCACTTATGGAAAAGATTTTAAGCGAAATGGGAGTTTCTCCAGATACATTACTTGTAGTTGGGGACAGAGTAGATACAGATGGTGAAAGTGCCTTCTGTATTGGAGCCAGATTTGTTCAGATAAGAGGGCATAAAACAAAAAATGCACCCCAACCAGAAGGTTACCCTTTAATGGACTGGGATGCATTTGTAAAAGAGATTCTTTAATCTCCAATGCTTGGCCACATGTTTTGTTCAATACCTGCCATCTGCACCATCTGCTGGTGGCATTCTTCACAAAGCAACTGGCAGCATTCTTTTCTGCCCTTATCTTTGTATTTAGCAGGATCCACTGGTTCACCTACAGTAATGGTAATCAGTGGATGTTTTATTTTTAAAAGTTTATAGATTCCTGTTGGTTTTCTATAAGAAATAACCATAGGAATAATTGGTAAATCATATTTATAGCTAAAGGTAAAAGCACCTTTTTTAAAAGGTCTGATTGGCTGATAATAATCCCAACGACAGCTTTCAGGGAAAATGTGAATCCACTTCTTTTTGCTGTGAAGTTCATCGAAAGCCTGATTAAAGCCTTTAAGACCAGACATTGTTTCAGGAATTGGAATGCCGCCAGCACCTCTTACAAAGTTGGCATCGCTTGCCATAACCTGTAAAGCACGGGCAGGGAACCACATTCTTCTGAATTTTACAGCTTGTAAAACAGCAAGATAGTCCCAACGGTAAACATGATTAGAAATGGTAATAGCACCATTTTTAAACATCTTACG
>JAKSTH010000197.1 GCA_024402655.1 Treponema sp.
TTGGTAATGCTCTTGAAGAAGATACATTCACTGTAAACTGCCAGGGTGGTGGTGGCCAGAGTTTTGGTGCTTTCATTCCAAAAGGTCTTACACTCCGTCTTGAAGGTGACTCGAACGATGCATTTGGTAAGGGCTTAAGTGGTGGTAAAGTTGTAGTTTATCCTCCAAAAGCATTTGGTGGAAAAGCTGATGAAAATATCATTGTTGGTAATGTAGCCTTGTTTGGTGCAACAAGTGGTCAGGCATTCATTAATGGTGTTGCTGGTGAACGTTTCTGTGTTCGTAACTCAGGTGCAACAGTTGTAGCAGAAGGATGTGGTGATCACGGTCTTGAATATATGACTGGCGGTACAGCAGTAATTCTTGGTTCAACAGGTAAAAACCTTTGTGCCGGTATGAGTGGTGGTGTTGCTTATATTCTTGATGAAAAGCATGACCTTTACAAACGCTTGAACAAGGAACTTGTAACAGTTTATGAACTTGATGATGAAACTACTGTAGTTCGTACAGCTCCAAAAGCAGGTGAAACTCCAGATGAATCAGTTCTTAAAGGTTTAATTGAAAAACATGTTGCAGAAACAGGATCAGCAAAAGGTAAAGAAATCCTTGCAGACTGGGCAAAATATAAAGTAATGTTTAAGAAAATCATTCCAAATGACTACTTAAAGATTATGACAGAAATTGCTTCAGAAGAACGCCGTGGTCTTGCTCACGAAGATGCTGTTCTTGCCGCATTCAAAAAATGTACAGCCTAATGGCCGAGTAAACGCGGGCATATTAAGTTTGTCACTTCAAGCAAATTAAACATGTCACCCTGACTGTATTAAATATGTCACCTGTGTATATTAAGTTCGTCACCTCGAGCGTAGTCGAGAGGTCTATATAAAACGAGAATTTGACTGGTCCCTCTAAAAAGGGACCAGTTTTTTTAACTTTTCTCAACATAAGATTTCATGGTATAATAAATTCCAAATTCAACATACAAATGGGAGAGATTATGAAATTTCTTATTAAAAAAACATGGTTGGTTATAACATCATTTCTTATTCTTTGTGTAACAGGATGTACTCCTTCCGCTGGTTCAGTTGATAATAAAATTGGGTTTGAAATCAAATTACCAGGAAAAGTTGAAAAAGCAGCATTCTATACTCAGAATGATGTATTTAATTATGAGATTACAATAAAACTTGGTAATGATGTTGTAAAAACATGTTCCGGTAAGCCAGGTGAAACAATAAAAATTATTTTAGATGATGAAGGTACATATCATATTGAAATGAAAGCTTATAATGAAGCTGGTACATTAATAGCAGATGGTGATAAGACTGTTGAACTTCATTATGGTGATGGAATTGTAAAAACAAAAATTGTTTTGAATCCAAAACAGAAACCAGAAATTGGTTTTGAATTTGAAATTGAATGGGCAAAGCCAGAAGATATAACTCCAGTTTTATTAAATTCTATTCAGGATGGAGATAATTCTTTCTTTTATTTTTACGATGATGGAACTTATGTTGTTAGAGAAACAGGCTATGATTCATTTGAAGTTTTCATGGATATAATTTGGGAAAGAGGTACATATACAGGAAATCCTACTCAAGATGGTGTTTTGGTTTGTACTGCTTTGGAACGTTTACCTGAAGATTCACAACCAGTATTTAATGCTTTATATGATTCTGGTGTAAAATCAATCACATATGAGGATTTGCCACCATTGGCTGTTTACGAAATTCCAGAATGTTTCAAACTGACAATAGTAGATAATTGTATTGAAAAATATGAAACCATCGAATAATTTTGAATTTCCTAAAAAAGAAGAGCAAACTTCAACAAAACCTAAAAAGAAGGCAACTGTCATAACTGTTGTTGTTACTGCATTACTGCTCTTAATTCCCGCATTATCTGGACTGCTTTTAGTAGCATTATTGAATGTAGATTTTCCAGCAGCCCTGCCAATTCTTTATGTGCTTATTATAATTCTTGCAGGCCTTATTTCTTATAGCAGTTCGAATCACAAAAAAATGAAAGAGGCAATCATTACTGTTTCAGGATGTATGGTTGTAGTAATTGGTGCCTTTCTTTGGGTAAATTTTTATAAATTCTATTATGTTCCTTCTATTACAATGTCACAAAATCTAAGGTTTTGGGATTTTATTCCTTATAATGATTCTCCATATATTTCGACTTTAGATGATGGGGAAGAAGCAACCTTAAAATTTTCAGCAGATGATGAACTTCCACGGCTTGATGGAGCAACTGCTTTAATTCCAGTTTATTGTTCTATTGCCCAGGCAGTTTATCCTGAACAGGTTGAGTGGAGGGAATATCTTGTAAATAATACTACAAAATTTGCCTATGAAGATTTAATAGCCGGCCGATCCGATGTGATTTTTGTTGCTGAACCTTCAAAAGAGCAATTACAAATGGCTGGGGATGCAGGGGTTGAATTCAACATGTATCCTATAGGATATGAAGCCTTTGTCTTTATAGTAAACAGAAAAAATCCTGTTTCAGATTTATCGTTAAAACAGATTAAGGATATCTACACTGGAAAGATTACAAACTGGAAAGAACTTGGCGGAAAGAATAAATTAATCAGACCATTCCAGCGGGAAAATGGCAGTGGAAGTCAAACAGCCTTTATAAAAGTAATGGGAAAAGATGTTGAACTTCTTAAACCTGAAACTACCCAGTATTTTGATGCAATGGCCGGACTGGTAGATGTAGTTGCAGATTATCAGAACCATGAAAATGCAATTGGTTATTCTTTTAGATATTATGTAGAAAGCTTTCACTCTAATAAAAATATAAAAATTTTAAAACTCAATGGTATTGAACCAACAAAAGAAACAATCAGGAACAAAACATATCCTATTACAGATCATTTTTATGCTGTCACTATTAAAGGCAGAGAAAGCGAAAATACAAAAAAACTGATTGAATGGATTATGTCTGACCAAGGCCAAAAACTTATAGAAAAAACCGGATACGTTTCCAATTAAGCTGCTTATATAG
>JAKSTH010000198.1 GCA_024402655.1 Treponema sp.
TAGGGATTTGCGAATGTTTAGATTTATTCAGTTATTTTGGAGCATTTTCTGCAGCCCCAACTTCTTATGCGGCATCTAAAGTTGCGGCTTCCATTAATTCTAACAGCAAGTATCCTGTAAATTATTTCTATAATATTTGTGGAGTGGAAGATAATATTGCATATGCTTCTCATGAAGCGGCTGCAAAAACAATTCCAGAATTATTGCCAGATTTTATAGAAGGGGAAAATTATACTTGGAAAGATGTTCATGGTGGACATAGCTTTGATGTGTGGTATCTTGGTTTTTATGAGTTTGCTAGAATTGCTTTTACAAAGTAGACAGATTTTATAGAATAAATTTGAAGAAATATGATATCATAAAAACAGGTGGAAAGTTTTATGAAAAAAGCATTTTTGATTTTAAGTTTATTCTTTTCAATTTTTACTTATATATTTGGTGCTGAAAAGGATTTTTATGATGGGGATGAACTTTCAGTAGTTTTGTATGTAAATTCTCCAGAAGGATTGCGGGTTAGAGATGGAGCTTCTTTATCAGCAAAGAAAATTGGTGTTTTGTATGATCGCATGAAAGTAAAGCCTTTGGAAATTGGCAAAGAAGTTACAATTGATGGAATAAAATCAAACTGGGTTCGTATTTTAATGCCAATTGAATCTGTTAATGAAGGTAAAATTGTATCTGGATGGGTATTTGGCGGATATCTTTCTAAAAAATGTAAACCATTTTCTACAAAAGGCTGGACCGATGCTGATTTGATGAGATTTATGGGCAGATTTTCCTGGGGCACAAGTGAAAGTCTTTTTTACAACTACACTACAGATGGAAAATATTCTTCTGGAAAACTTGAATCAAGTGCCGGTGGAGTTGGAACATTTACAGCTTCTGTTTCAAAAATGCAAATTATAGAAAAAGCAAGTTTTGGAGATGATCAGGGGGAATTTGGAACAAGCATAAATGCCTGGTATATAATAACTTTGAATGAAGACAATCTGGTTGGAGGTGGAGAAGGCGCTCCATTTACAATGATTCCTTCAATGTTTATTAATACTTATTTTCAATATGATTTGTTCAGGGAAAATCCAAACTGGGATTCATTTGATATGCAGGCTGTAAATGCACTTTTTTACAATTTTACTGCAGATTACATTAAAAAATGGGAAGAAGAAAAATACACATCAAAAACAATGTATACAAATTTAATGAAGATGGGCATTGTTCTTGACTGGAACGAAGAATACATGAAAGCCTATAAAGAATACTGGAAGGTAAGAACTGGCAGTAATGGAATTAAAGAATTGTAAAAAAAATGTAGAGTAACTTCATCCCATAAATAGTGTAATTATTATGGATGACAATTATATATGTTATTTAATATGATAGCCTTTATAGATATTATTTCAAACTTGATAATATGAATATGGGAGTTTATATGAAAAAAATTTTCACATTTTTATCTTTGTGTTTATCGTTTTTCTTTTTTTCTTGCAATATTTTTTCTACGAACGATATTTATTCATCAATTGTAATTAATTTTGGTTCTGTAAATAATAGCAGGGCTGTAACATATACGATAGATAATTTGTCCTATTGTGTAGTCTCTATTGAGCCTAAAGTTCAGGATGATATAAGAGTAAATTTTGCAAATGGTGAAACTAAAGCAGTTTTTAGAAACCTTGTAAGTAGAACATATAAAATCAAGGTTTCTGCTTTTAATGAAAGTGATACAAAAATAGCCTATGGTGAGTCGGGACGAGTTGAAGTAAAGGCTTATAAAACAAATTCTGTTAAAATTAAAATGGAGTTTTTAGCGCCACCAGATTATAGCGATTGTGTAGTTGGGGATTTTATCTTGAAAGACGGAACAGTTCTTTCAAAAAACAGTAATCCGCAACCCGATACTGTTGCTGCAGTAATTGTACGAGCTGCTGGTGATGGTAAGCCTGCCCTTGGTGTTGGAATTTTTCATAATAAAGATGGATTGGCATGGTGTAAGAAGTATACTGATAGCAGTAATACAACCAAGGTATCAGGTTTCGATACAAACATTACAGAATTACAAGGCACAACAACAAGCGGATACACGGACGGAAGTGACGGATGGGACATACTTAAAGAAGCCTGCAGCGACGCAGAAGCACATCCGGAATATTATCCTGCCTGGAACTACAGCCTTACTTATGCAGAAAAAAACGGTCTTACAGGCTATATGGCAGAAGGCTGGTACTTCCCAACATTTGCAGAACTTTACACAATCTTCCAAAACATGGAAACAGTTGATGCAAGCCTTTTAAAAGCCGGTGGCGATCAGTTTGAAGATGGATGGTATATATCTAGTACTATAACAAATGACGGTTCCGATGAAGTTAGACAATTTTGGTTTGACTCTTATGTCGAACAAGTAGAAAGAGAAGGCCAATCAACTAGAGATGACGACGATTATTATACTTGCACTGTGAAAGCTTTTAACTAGTGGCGGGTAGTGCAGAATTAAACTAAATTTTAAAACAGATTTCCATATCCAGAATATTCTGTCTGGAAAGGCCCAGTGATTCTGTAATGCTGAATACGATTCGCTTCCAAAGTTCAAGTAAATCTGCTGCCTTTTTTTGTATAAGTTTCGCACTTTGCAGGAGGAACATTCAATCCGTATAAAGCTGCAAGCTCGTGAGTAACCATTTCCCAGGTGCCGGTGTTGTTCTTGGAATTGTAATCACCGGTCTTGAAGTGGGATTTATTCAGGCATACAAAGCGGGATGGAAAGTCAGTACACTTGCAACTGTCACAAACGGAATTCTTGCAATTGCATTAATTTTTGTTGGAATGTTTCTATATAAAGAGTACATTTCCTGGACACAAGTTTTGGGCGTTTTTTTCTCTTTAATTTACAATATGTATATTTACTACTTTACATATTGTAAATTTAAATCTATTATAAAATCATGAAAGAAATAATTAAATATTTACGT
>JAKSTH010000199.1 GCA_024402655.1 Treponema sp.
ATTATGTTGAATTCTGAAAAATGGCAATTTCAGACTGGGGGCAGCGTGGTGGTTTTAAAATCGATTTATTTTGACAAAATTTAGAAATTTGTGATGAAAAATTCTGGTAAAAATACCGGATTGTTTCAGTGCCCTAAAATTGTTTGAAAATTTTGGATTTAGTGTAATTCAACAAAATTCACTTGAATTTTAGTAAGTAATGACTTATATTATTAGTGACCGAAAGGTCATGGGCTGAGCAATATGCGCTCCTGGTCCACCGAAAGGCGGGGATATACCCCGCCAATTTTTTTGTCTGGATGATTTTATGGCTAACAAAACATTGAGCGTTTTTATTGATGAGTCGGGTGATTTTGGAAAATATGATCCTAAATCACCATACTACTACGTTTCAATGGTACTCCATGACCAGTCAATAGATATATCATCTGAAATTGCAAACCTTGAAGAACGAGTAGCAAATTTCGGTTATCCACACCATGCAATTCATGTCGGGCCAATCATCAGAAGAGAGAAAGTTTATGAACATGATTTGATGGAAAACCGAAAGTCTCTTTTTAATGCACTTTTTCATTTTACACGTAAAACCAATATCTATTATCTATGTGCAAAAATAAACAAAGGTGAATGTGAAGATAGTGAAATGGCTTACATTGCAAGAATTTCCAGAGCCATTTCCGATGAACTTAAAGATAATATCGACTTCTTTAATTCCTACGACTTAATCATAAATTATTATGATTATGGGCAGAGCAATCTGACTAAAATAATCACGACTGTATTTACTACACTTTTTAACAATGTGGAGCTACGAAAAGTGCAACCTGCAGATTATAAATTATTCCAGGTTGCCGATTTGATTTGTACATTGGAACTAACTAAAGACAAAGCTGATAAGAACGAATTGTCGAATTCTGAAAAAGAATTTTTTGGTTCAGTAAGAGACTTCAAGAAAAATATTTACAAGCAAATTGAAAAGAAGAAGTTACATAAATAATGTAATGCAATGCATTCAGAAAAGATGAGTGTAATGTGATATGTAAATAAACAATTCTTTTATACCAGTATACCAGCGGAAGTTACATAACTCCTGAATAGGTAGATGAAAATAGAGAAGACCTCTGTACTGTTGGATGGTAGGTAAACTGCTTACAGCAGTTTTAAATTGAAAACTGGCTTTAAGTCTTTTGTAATTCCATAAGGATGAGCAAACACGCGGTGAACACACCTTTATACTCATTCACCGACCGTTTGCTCGATGTTTTGCTTTATTTATTCTTAACCAGCGACGAATAAATATTCATGCACTTGCGTTTTTCTTCTTCACTTGGATGAACGTAGCGGTCAAGTGTGATACTGACAGAAGCATGACCAAGAAGCTCGCTGACAGTTTTCGGATTAATTCCTTCCTCAATTGCCTGGGTAGCAAAAGTATGACGCAGGGTATGAAAATGAATGCCTGTAATTTCCAGGTGCTTCATCAGCGTATTGAAGCGGCGGCGTAACATATCCTGCCTCATTGGATTCTCGAAATCTTTCCCATTCTCAAAATCCTTAAATCTCTGGAAAATATAGCCTTCGACCTTATGTTCTGTTTTGAACATTTTCAAATGGTTCATCAGAATTTCAGGGATGAAGACAGTTCGCTGTGATTTATAGGTCTTTGGGGAAGTAACGAGAAGTTTTTCAGTTTTGTTCTCGTGGTCGTAAAGAAGGCCGGCGGTGCAGATTATCTTTATGGAACATTGTGTAAAATCTAGATATTCCCATCTTAATCCGCAGACTTCACCAATACGAAGTCCAGAAGTAAGCGAAACCATGACCGGCAAGATAACCAGCAATTTTTTAGGATCGTTGATTTTTGTCTGTTCAAAAAAATAGCTGATGATTTTCTCCTGGTCCGGGCGGGACATTGCGAGAGGTTTGATTTCTCGAACAGACTCATCTTTGACATACTGGAACTTGTATTCGAAGTATCTGAGTTTGTGGTGTCTCTGTCCATAAGAGATAATCGATTTGATAACCTGGAAAGCTTTGGATGCCACGTTTTTTGACGGACGACGATTAAATCTGTTCAGTGTAGAAGTTTGAACAGAAACCGAATACTTGTCCAGGAAATCTTCATTAACTGAAGAACATCTCACTTTTTTAAAGAAAGGTTCAATTTGATTTACGAAAGTGCCGTAGTAAGTTTCGTAAGTCTTTGATTTTACAAATGGTTTCTTCCATTCCAGCCACTCATAACATAAGTCATTAAAAAGCATAATTTTACTCCTTTTGCTTGATAAGATTTATGTTTTTATCGACATTTAACCGTTTTTAACCGCAAATACCTAAATATTTTGCGGTTAAATTTTTTGAAAAATTTCGAAAAATTGGAAAAAGTGCCTGGGGGCATCGTGGAAATATTGGTGAATTTTCTATATTTAACACCCTTTAACACCTAGTGTTTATTGTTAAAGGGTGTTAAAATGTGTTAAAGAGGTTAACGATGGCTGAAGATAAATCTATTGAAGAACTTGAAAAAGAATTGGCTGAACTCCCAATGGGATATGTAACCACAAAAGTTATAAATAAAAAAACATATTTCTATCAGCAATGGAAGGAAAATGGGAAAACCAAAAATCGTTGTATCTCAGAAGAAGAGGTGAACGAGTTAAGGCCTCTGGTAGAAAAAAGAAGAACTCTTCAAAAGAAATTAAATGCAATAAAAGGAACTCCTCAGAAAACGTCAACTGAGAAAAAAGAAGAAACTGAAGAAAAACCAGAATTTAAAACAAATGCAGTTTATGGGGATGCATTATTGAAAATTGCATTAACAGCAGAAAAATTTGACAAACGTGATTGTTATTCCAAGGTACATGATTTTTTATATACCCCGGCTAGTGATAAGGTTTGTCTCATTTTCGGCCTCAGACGAACGGGTAAAACAAC
>JAKSTH010000002.1 GCA_024402655.1 Treponema sp.
TTGTAATGGAGAACGTCGATGTCAGAAAAAGGCACCAATCAGTATTACATTACCAGACAGGAAACCACAGAATCTAATGCCCGTAGTTATCCGCGAAAATTTCCAATCGCGATTGCCAAAGCTAAAGGCTCATGGGTTGAGGACGTAGAAGGAAACAAATATCTGGACTTTTTGTGTGGAGCCGGTACTTTAGCACTGGGCCACAATAATGATGAAGTTAATCAGGCAATGATTGAAATGATTCAGAACAATCAGCCATTGCATACCCTTGATTTAACAACTCCTGTTAAAGACACTTTTGTTCATACACTTTTGTCTTTACTCCCTCCTGAATTAGGAAATAACGCAAAAATTCAATTCTGCTCACCAAGTGGAACAGATGCAACTGATGCAGCTATTAAGCTTTGCAAAACTGCAACTGGTCGTTCTGCTGTTATTTCATTTGCAGGCGGTTATCATGGAATGGGACAAGGACCTTTAGCTTGTATGGGAAACCTTCATGCTAAAACTCAGGTTAATGGTCTTATGCCAGATGTACATTCATTTCCTTATCCATATTCTTACAGAGATCCATTTGGATTAGGTGGAGATGCAGGTGTAAAAGCAGCATGTAACTTCTTTGAACGCACATTAAAAGATCCAGAAAGTGGAATTACAAAACCAGCTTGTGTAATCCTTGAACCAATTCAGGGCGAAGGTGGTGTTATTCCTGCTCCTGTAGAATTTTTACAGACTGTTAGAAGAGTAACTAAAGAATTAGATATACCTTTAATTGTAGACGAAATTCAGTGTGGAATGGGTCGCAGCGGTAAATTATTTGCTTTTGAATATGCAGATATTATTCCAGATGTAGTACTTATTTCTAAAGCAATTGGCGGTTCTCAACCAATGGCAGTTGTAGTTTATAATAAAGAACTTGATAAATGGACTGCAGGTGCACACGCTGGTACTTTCCGTGGAAATCAGCTTGCAATGAAGGCTGGTACAGTAGTTTTAAATACTGTTTCTAAACCAGAATTCCTTGCTGAAGTAACAAGAAAAGGTGACTTAATCCGTTCCAAATTAATGGAATTAAAAGATAAAGTGTCTATTATTGGAGACATCCGCGGAAAAGGTCTCATGATTGGTACTGAATTTGTTGATCCAAAAGGTGAAAAAGACTGTATTGGTTCACTTCCAACCAGCGGTGAAATTGCCGGTAAAGTTCAGAAAATGTGTTTTGAAAATGGACTTATTGTAGAAAAAGGCGGTAGAAACGGTTCTGTAATGCGTTGTCTTTGTGCATTAAATATTACAGATGAAGATTTAAGCAAAGCCTGGTCTATTTTTGAAAAATGTGTTCTTGCAATAGATAAAGAATATAAATAATTATTTATCTATACGGAGTTTTTATGAATTCAATTTTCCTCACCCATAATCAAGCTGATAAAGATGAATACAAAAAAATCACAGAACAGACTGCAAATGCAATTGCAGATGCTTTTGTTGATGAAAAAGCTTATTCTGGTCCAACACCTGATGAGCTTAAAAAAATTGTTCATCAAGAATCCATTTTGCCTGAAAAAGGTCTTGGGTGGGAAAATGTATTTGAATCCATTAAAGAAAAAATATTACCTAATCTTCTTCGTACACCTTCTACAGATTACATGCCACATCTTCACGGCCCTTCACTTGTAGAAAACATTGCAGCAGAACTTATTATCTCTTCTTTTAATCAGTCTATGGATAGCTGGGATCAGTCTCCAGTTGCAACAGAAATCGAAGTTGAAGTTATAAATCACCTATGCAAACTATATGGTTATGACTCAAACGCAGATGGTGTTTTTACAAGCGGTGGAAGTCAATCTAATCAAACAGCAATTATTCTTGCAAGAGATTGGTTTTGTAATACTCACCTTCACTACGATGTTAAAAAATTTGGTATAAATGAAACTTGCCGTAAATTGCGAATGTATACCAGCGAGATTTCACATTTCTCTATGGAAAAATCTGCCCATATTCTAGGGCTTGGTTATCAGTCTGTTGTAAAAGTTCCTGTTGATTCAAAAAAGAAAATGGATGTAAATGCCTTAAAAAAACTTATTGAAGAAGATAAGAAAAACGGGAATATTCCATTTCTTATTGTAGCAACTGTTGGTACAACTGATTTTGGTTCTATTGATCCTTTAGAAGAACTTGCGGCTTTAGCTAAAGAAAATAATATGTGGCTTCATGCAGATGCTGCTTATGGTTCTGGTGTTATTCTTTCAGATAAATATTGTGACAGAGTAAAAGCACTTAATTTGTGTAATTCTATTACAGTCGACTTCCATAAAATGTTCTTAATGACAATCAGCTGCAGTGCCGTTTTAATTAAAAACAAAAATGATTTTGACGCATTAACAATTCATGCAGACTATTTAAATAGAACTGAAGATGAAGAAGACGGATATACAAATCTTGTTGATAAATCTTTACAAACAACCCGCCGTTTTGATGCATTAAAAGTATGGACATCTTTTCAGGTTCGTGGACGAGATGGTTGGGCTAAATTAATAAGTAACAGTATGGATAATGCTGCATATTTATATGAACAGCTTGTGAACAATAAAGATTTTGAAGTTGCCACAAAACCTGAAATTAGTTCAGTTGTTTTTAGATTTATAAATACAGAAAATCCTGATGAAGTAAATAAAAAAGTCAGAAGAACCTTGTTACATAAATATGGTATTGTTATTGGCCAAACAGTAAACAATGGTTTTGTTTTCTTGAAATTTACATTATTAAATCCACTTATTACAAAAGAAAAACTAGATTCATTAATTAATTTAATTCGGGAATTAAGTTCTAAATAAAAAAAGACAGGTAATTGCAATAAAAGATGTTTTTTACTAAGTTTTATTGCATTTACCTGTCTAATTATTTTAACATATTGTTAAAATTTCTATTTCTTTTCTACTCCTCTTTTTTTAATTGAAGAAATAGTAAAGTTTATGTTCTTTTCAGTTTCCTTTTCACTTTCAATTTCCACATCCCAAATAAGTGTAGAAACAGCAGTCATACCAATATTTTCTTTACTGTAATTTGTTGTAGGACGTTTAAAAGTTATAGGATTATAATAATATGAACAAATTTCATTTGGCTCATATGCAAAGCTTAATCCATTTTCCAGGTCTGCAATTCTTGCAAAATCAACATTATTAAGCTTATTCTTTTTATTAAGTTTTTGAGTAGAAACCTCTGGATCCAAAACCATTCGTTCAGATTTATTCAATACTTCTACAATAAAATAGCTAAGTTTTTCTTTATCAAAATTTACATTATTAAAGTTTGATTCAACTGCAAATTTTGCACGTAAAGTCTTATTACTTTTATTTTTAAGAATATACTGAACATTCATTCCGTCAGAATTTATAATATATTTTTTTGTAAGTTGAACTTCCTGTTTTGTAGGCATAAACATGGCAGAAGCAGAAAGCAGGATTTCTCTTTTCTTTGTGTTAAATTTTACTTCTGTATAATGTATTTTAGAAAATACACCTTCTTTTGGAACTTCTCCACTTATATATGAATCGAACTGTTCATTAGAAAACAGGAAATCTACAAAAATACCTCGGCCATAATCATCTTCCTGGCCATCCCATTCTATAATGCGGTTTAAGTTGTCTGCATAGTTTCCACTATTTTTTATTGGCTCTAAATCTAAAATTGAACCGCCAATTAAACTGATGTATGCAAAGTAATTTTGCATTCTACAAACATATTCAAAAAGTCCGTCGCCATCATAATCAAAAGCAGTAATTGTTTCTTTAAATGCACTGCCTTCTCTTAAAATTTTTTCAGCATCCATAAGATTTTTAAATGCTTTCTGACGATATTTTGAATTATTAAAAATGCTTTTATTTGTACACAACAAACCAAGTCCATTCTGAGCTTCCCAAAGTTTTTCTCTGGCAGCTTTTTTTCGCATCTTGTCCACTTTTGACTGATTAACAAGCATGCTTACATACATAATTCTGTTATATAAAGAATGACTTGGATTATATATCTGCATAAAATCATAAGCATTTAAAGCTTTTAATTCTTTTCCTTTTGAACCAAAAATAGAAAGTTCTGTTCCTTCTGCAATTCTATGGTTCATGCCACAGGAAATATATCCAGGTATTTTTGTTGTATTAATTTTTCTGTAATTGTCTGGTGTAGAAAAAATGATTCGTGTATCTGTATTTTCTTTTAAATATGAAGCAAGTTTTTCAAACCATTTTACACTGTTCAGTTCTTTCATGGTTGAATGAGAAAGATTAATTGTTACAACTCTACTTGGCTGCATCTGAAGATATTTATCTTTCTTCTCAACTTTTTCAACAGCTTTTACAATTTTAGTAATAAAATCTTTTGCAGATTCATCTTTTTCAGGTGCCAGATTTTCATAAGAAGGGAAAATTTCAACAGATTTTCCAAGATCAGTCATAATAATTGGAAGGAATTTCTGTTTATCACTTCCAATAATTTGTGAATCCAAAAAAGTATATTCAACACCACAAGTCTGTAAATTATTTACTAAAGAAGCGTCCCAGCAATCTGCAAAAAGAGTAATTCCTCTAGGTCTTTTACCAAGAGTTTGTCTTAATTCAGCAGAAAGCATATCAATTTGACCATTACGGTCTACAGGGAAAATTAATGGCAATATAGGTCCGTAGTATCCGCCACCTAAAACTTCCAGCTGTTTTCTTTCAATCATCTCTTTTAAAATTGTTATTAATTCTTTTTTACGGTTTTTAAAATAAGAAAGCTGCAAACCAGAAAAAGAAAGAGAAAATTCAAAAGAAGGATTATTATAGAGAAATTTTACTATTGGTTTATAAACTGTCTGATAATCTTCTTCAAGAATTTTTGAAGATTCAAGACTATATGATACAGACTTTATGCTAAAGCAAACGTATATTGAATTCATGTATTCTTTATACGGCTTTCCCCCAATGCCGAAAATTTCTCCTTTATATTAAGTGTTTGTGATATAAGAAATTAGTGTCCAACCCAAATAACTAATTCTTAATAACGCGTTTAAACAGTTTATACCATTGTTTCCAGAATTTAAAGTCATTTTTTTCTTCCCAAACAACAGCCTGTTCTTTTTGAATATCTGAACAACTTGTAGGTGAATTATCACAGTTAGAACAAGAAATAATCGAAGGTGTATCTTTTGGAATAAGTTTGATAATTCCTAAAGGACATATATCAACACATTTACCACATCCTACACAAGTACTTGTAATAACAGCAGAATTATTAACAATTTTAATTGCATTCTGAGGACAAATCTTTACACAATCCCCTAAACCTATACAAGAAAATTTACAGTCAGTACCAGTACCATTATCAGAATTAATCATAAAACAGGTATGTGCTTTATTAAAAACAGTACGGCTAATTTTAAAATTTTTCTTGCATGAACACATTACAAAAGCTTTTTTATCAGAAACCTTTATTGGCTGACTTTCACTTTTAATGTAGTTTAATTCTTCTTCAGCAACAACTTTATTGGTTGTAAGTTCAAATTCATTTTCAGTTGCAAATGGTTTATTTACAAGAATGAGAATTAAAGCCGAAAGAATAAGAATAATAAGAACTATTAAAACATATAATAAAACCACTTAGAATACCTCCGGATTAATCCACATAAAGTCCCATGAAGAAATTACAAGAATGATGATTGCAATAAAAATAAAAAGTCTGCTCATATAAACTTCTGGCTGTTCAATATCTTTTAAATTTCTTTTTCTGAATGAGTAAACTAATGGAACAAAAAGTAACATGGCAATAATAGTACTTAAAGAAATCACTATAGTATTAACTAATGCAGTACTTTCAGAAACTGAAAGCAGAACAGTCAAATATGAAAGAACAAACTCTGTACTTGATTTTTTTGTGAGATATCTTGTTATCATTTCAAAAAGCATGGAAATAAATACATAAACAAGAAGACTTGTAAATGGATAAAGTTCAGCAAGTTTTAATGGTACAAGAAGTTTATCTGCTATTAACCATGAAAGAATACTACTTACAAGAATAGTTAAAATCACTTTTCCAAAGTAAATAATATCTTTGTTTTTCATAGTATTTACATCAGCAGTTTTATTAAGTCCAATTCCATAAATTAAAATTGAAGAAGCAAAGCAAACATAATAAAAAAATGCATTTAAATAAATCATTCACAAGCCTCCACATTTTTAATAATGTTAGATTTATTTCTAACAACAATATGAATAAACAAAACAACAGCAGAGAATAATAATGAGCCTGGTATTGAAGCAAGTAAAGAGAAAATACTTACTTTTTCTGGATCAAGTAAAACTTTTTCTACAATATTGAACCCTGAACCAAAGTATGTGATTGTTCCGTAACCAAAAACATCGCGAATCAGAAAATATAAAAGTGCATATACAGAGAAAGTCAGAATATGTGAAAAAGTAAATTTTAATCTTTTACCAAGTGGGTCTTCTACATCTGAAAATAAATATCCCAAGAAGAAGAAAGATATTGGCATAAGATAAATTACAAAGCCAAGTGTAAGAACTACTTCAGGATTAATTAAAACCATAATCTGTCTAAAAAGAATTGTTGTAAAAACAGTACTTCCTAAAAGAATAACCGAAGATTCTTCTTCCAGTTTAAGTGTTTTAGTAAGAGAGTTAATAAGAATTCCTATGAGCATTACAAGATTTAACTGTAATACAAGAGCTAATCCATAAACAAAACGTCCTGGAGAAGGCACCAGCATTGCCAGTGCTGTTGAAACAAATACATATATTGATCTTCTTTTCATAATCTTTCCTATTTACCAAGAATTGAAGGAACTTTTCTCTGCCAGTATTCTATGCGCTGGTCAAAGCTTTTGTCTCTAAACTGTGTAGCAATTCTTCCATGAAGTGAAGAAAATCCTGCAAATTCAACATTGTTATTTTCATCACAAGTGAAAACACAAGCTAAAGGTCCGTATAAAGTAGTTACTCTTAAAATTACTGCTTCACTAACCTCTTTTGTCTGTTTATTAATAATATTATAAGCAGCTGCATTAGTAGTCATAGGACTGGAAATTTCGATTGTATCGCCAACCAGCCAAACATCCCCATTTTCATTCAATACTTTTTCAACACTTGCTCTAAGTCCATTAACCCAGGAATTTCTAGAAAGTTTTACTGAATAAATAAGAATTAAAAATGCTGCTAAAAGCAAGGCTGCTGCAATAGCATAATTTCTAAAATATTGTTTATAAGAAAAGTTTTTCATTCATCAACCTCATTTAGCCTGAACTAATTTTGAAACAAGTTTATTAACTTTAATTTCATCCTGTTTTTCTTCTATAACGCGGATAATAAGATTAATTACGTTACAAATAAGAATTGTATAACACATACCTACAGATGAAGTTCCACAACCCATAATAAAGAATGCTATAATACCACAGCAAATACCGTATATTATTTTACCAGCATTTGTTACAGGAATTGTTCCATACCACTGCAAAAGGAAAACTGCAAAGAAAAGAGTTCCACTTGTACATAAAGCAAGAATTAAATCTCCCTGAGCTAAAGGTCCTCCAGTCATAACTGGTAAAAGGAAACGAACTAAAAGACCAAAAACAATAAGGAAAATTGAAGGAATTACAGAAGATGAACTGTCATCAGCATAAAGGAAAATTGAACTGATAATTGTTATAAAAGTAAATCTGAAGGCAGGAATTACAGACTGAGAATCCCACAAAAGTGAAAGAACACCTTCTGGTAAAGTTACCTTAAACCAATAAAGAATAGTACTGTTTAAAATGTGACTCAAAGTAATATCAAAATCAAATACAGTAAAATTACCAGATTTAATAAGAAGAACAGATGGATTTTTAATTGAAAGAATATCTTTTGTTACTTCAAAACCTGGGAAATATGATGTACCAATAAAACTTGCAAGAACAACAGCAACACAAATTACATTAATCCAAGACTGTGTTTTAGTTTCAAAAATTACCTTTTCAATTGTCAAAACAAAGAAAGATAAAAGGAACACAGTAAATGGAGGGAATGTCTGTGGCATAAGCATACCAATAAAAATTCCCTGAGAAATAATTGGAATATTTGTAAAAAGCTGTGTTTTTTTACTTGCATAATTAATAATACAAGCACAAAGACTGCCGGCAAGAGCTGCACCTACAACACAAAGAGCACTATAACTTTTTGTAAAAATGAGCATAGCAATCTGAATTGTCAGCATAATCAAAACACGAATAGAAACTGCTGAATATGAAGGTTTATTAAAGAAATAAGGTTTTAATAAAACCGGAGTCTTTTTAATTTTATAATCGAAATCAATATGTTTCATAAAATTACTTCCTTTCCAATCGTTCTTTTAATACTGCAATAGTCTGACACAGTGGTAATCTGGAAGGACACACTGTATTACAAAGTCCACATTCAGTACAAACAAGAGCCGAATTAACATAATTTTCAGAAATAATAGTTTTATTTGCCATGTAATTGTACAAAATATCTGGAGAAATCTTTTCAGAACAAGCATAACGACAGTTTCCACAACCTATACATGAATAAACATGATAGTCTGTTGCCTTAAATTCAGAAACAAATTCCACAGATTTTACATATTTTGTAATTGGAATATCCATATTGTTTACAGTGTAACCACAAACAAGACCGTTTATAACTACAAGTGCAGGCTGTTCTTTAAAACCACCAAGCTGTGCAACAATATCTTTAATTCTAAAACCAATTTTTACATCCATAAAACAAGAAGCTTTTAAACAGTTTCCTGAAAAATGAATTAATTTACTAATAGAAGGAACTCCATTTACAATAGATTTGAATACTTCAAACATTGTTCCTGAATCAACAAAAAGATCATCTTCTGAAATGCTGATATTATTTGCTTTTTTAAAAGTTTTATTAAAAGCAAATGTAATTTCCCGTTTAAATCCTGCAGGATACTTTCTAGTATTCATTTCAAGAATATGACCATTTGGAATGCGTGAAAAATATTCCAGCTGTGCTTTATTGAATTTTTTATCGATTACGAAAACAACTTCATTAGCATCCATTGCTTTTGCAACAATTTCAATTCCCTGTAAAATTTCATCAAAAAAGAATTTTGTATAAAGAGAATCAGAAATACGCATAAAATCTTCATCAAAAAATCTGATAATAAGAGATTTCTTTTCTCTTTTACTCTGACGAAGAATCTGTTCACCTAAAGAAGAAGGTTCATATGAAAGGAATGTATTAATTACACCGTATTCTGTAAGTTTTGTGATAATTGATGATTCAGAAAATTTTTCCCAATCATTAATAACATGAGGTTTTCCTGTATATGAAAAACTTCCGCCAAGTTTAATTCTAACAGCATTTTCAAGATTACCATTAGGACATGTCTGGGAAATAATATCAATTACTTCACCAGGAATTGGAGAATGAATAACAGCTTTATAACCGTCTCCTGAAGAAGGACGTGCAATTACATCACCTTCATTAACTTTTTCTCCTGGTTCTACAAGACATCTACAGGAACAGTTTTTTTCATGAGATAAAGGCACAATAGCAATTTTTGGAAGATAAGCGCTGCCATAAAATGCATAGTCCTTTATTTTTGTTGATGTATCTTGTAAAGTTATCATTTTTTACCACCCTTTCTTATAATAGCCGAAAAATCAATAAAAAGTAACATACAAACGGAAATAATCATCACAATTATTGTAAAAATATTTACACTATAACTGCTGCTGGCAGTATAACCGAAACTTGCATCTGTTCCCTGACTTTTTAAAACCTGTTCAATGGAATAAAAGTCCAGAGAATCAATGGAATCCATTACCTGATTCTTAAAGTCCTGATCATAAGAATAAGTAATTTCAATTTTTTTAATTTTTCCATCTTCTTTTACATATTCAGGAAAAACAATTTTAGAAGATCCATTGTCTTTATTTATTGATTTATATGATAAAGATTTAATATCCCAAGTCCATTTTGAAAAATCTTCAAGATTAGAAAGATTTTTTGAAGAAAGAGTTGTTTCTCCAGGTAATAATACTTTTGCAAACTGACCATTAAAAGAATCTGAACTGTTTAATATAAAATAGGCAAACACACCAGCAACTGCAATTGTAGCCGCAAGAACAACAGGTTTCATTTTTCCGCCGTAAATTGAAACTTGTCTTGCATTTCTAATATTTATGAAAGTATAAGTCTGTTTTTTTAGAATTTCATCTTCTTTAATTTTTTTCCAGAAAAGATAACCTGCATCGCAGCCAATAACCATCAGCGCAAAAACTCCGGAAAGCCATGAATTAGCAAATGCAAGAACCACAGAAAGTATTACAAATACATAAAAATCAAAAGAATGAAGTAATTTAGAAACTGCACCATTTCTTCCCCATAGATTAATCAAAAGAAAGAAAGCAATTAAAATGAAAATTGCAGATATGCTGCAGCTGTAAAAAGGATTTGTTACTGCAAAAAAGACAGGAAATAATTCCAGTAATATAAAAAATATTTTACGCTTTACAAACAACAGTAAAATTAATGCCACTAAAACAGTAAGCAAAGGAAGCACAAAAGGATAAGAGAAGGAACTGTCTATTCCAGCTGCAATCCCCTGTTTATTTAAAGCTTTAATTAACTGATTAACATTTTCTTTATAATCATTATGAACATAATAAAGTTTGTATTGTTTAGCTGAATCGAAAAAATAATTTTCTCTTAAAGAAAGATAGTCTGATTTTTGTTTATTAATATTTAATGTGAACAAAGTTTTTTCAAGAGAATTTGCTGTAAGCATAATAGGGATTCTCTGCTTTGCAAGGCTCACATATTCTTCTATCTGGAACTGAGTAAAACCGTCCTGCATAACTTCATCATCTACAGAAACAGGCACATAAACTACAGTATAAGAATCCCATAATTTTCCACTTGGAACTGTTCGGAAAGTGTATAATGCAAAAACTGTGAATAAAGAGAATATAAAAATAAAAACTTTTTTAATCAGATTCATGCACTTTCCTTATTTTATTTTAATAAAGAAAAAGCAAGGCCAACAATAAATCCTAATAAACAACCAAAGATAACCTGCATTGGTGTATGACCATTTACTTCTTTAATTGGTGTATATTCTTTTAATGTACCGTTTTCTTTTAATTCATTACCAATTTCGTTAATTTTTTTAGCCTGAAGTCCACTTGCTCTTCTTACGCCAAATGCATCACGAATTACAACTAAGAGGAAAACAAAACTGATAAAGAAAACATCTGAATTCATTCCATTTCTTAAAGCAACAGTTGTACATAAAGAAGTTACTAAAGCAGAGTGACTGGAAGGCATACCACCAGTTCTCCAGATTAAAACTTCAACAAGTTCACCTGCTGAATGAATTTTTGCTTTTAATAAATTGATTAAAGTTTTAATAAACTGTGCAAGAAACCAGCTTGTAACTCCTGCAAGAAATGTTGAGCTTGTGAGAAATAATTTGAACTGCTCGCTAATATTGTTAATCATAAATACAATTCCGAAATTTACTTTATATACAATTTTACCATTAGAATGTAAATTTTACTAGTACTTAATATTGCTTATTTTTCTTATTTTATTAAGATATAAAAAGATGGATTTTATTGAATTAAAAGCGGGTCCTGATGATGCAAACCGCCGGGCCGATAAAGTAATTAAAAAACTTATTCCAGATCAGCCTCTTTCTGCAATTTATAAAGCAATGCGCAAAGGTTTAATTAAATGTAATTCTTCAAAACTTAAACCAGAACAAATTATTAATGAAAATGATGTTCTAAAAATTGCTGCCTTTTTACTGGAAAATGAAGAACAAAATAACAAACAAAATGATAAAACCACTAAAAATCACAATCCTGAATCAATAAATATTCCAGAAATTATTCTTAAAACTCAAGATCTGCTTTTTTTGAACAAACCTTATGGAACACTTGTGCAAAAAGCTCAGAAAAGTGATTTTAGTCTGGATGATTGTGTAAAAAATTATTATAAACAAACATCAGAAAACAAGTCTTTAAGCTTTACTCCCGGCCCTCTTCACCGCTTAGACCGAAACACAACTGGACTTATTGCATTTTCATGGAGCCTTAATGGAGCCAGATGGTTTTCACAAAATATTCAAACTCATGTAATCCAAAAACTGTACCTTGGAATTGTAGAAGGAAATCTTAAAAAAACAGAAATCTGGCAGGATACAATTACAAAAAAATATGATGAAGATAAAAATTTTCAAACAGTCGATTTAACTCTTAAAAAAGACTCTGAAACTAAAACAAATGCTTATACAACTGCCACACCTGTAAAACACGGAAAATACAATGGCAAAGATATTACATTAGTTCAGTTCCATATAAAAACCGGAAAAACACATCAGATTCGTTCCCAGTCTGCAGGACATGGTTTTCCACTTTTAGGCGACACAGCTTACAATGCTGAAAAACAAAAACTTTCCAGAGAATATTTTCTTCATGCATATATACTAAAATTTCCACAAAATAATCCACTTTCACTTCCAGAACAAATTACCTGCCCTTTATTACCAGATATGGAAGACTTTATTGCTAGAACTTGTTATTAAAAAAAATGTGGTTTATAATTAAGAAATATGAATAATCTTTTTGAAAACCTGCTTAAAAATATTAAACCAATTTATGTATATGCTCTGGTTGGAGAAAGTGGAACTGGCAAAAGCTTTCGTTCTAAACTTCTTGCAGAACAATATGGTATTCATGCCATAATTGATGATGGTTTATTAATTATTGATGAAAAAATTATTGCAGGTCATTCGGCAAAAAGAGAAAAAACATACATGGGTGCCGTTAGAGCAGCATTGTTTGATGATAAAGAACAAAGAGATGAAGTTGCAAAAGCTTTAAGAAAATCACGAATCAGTAAGATTCTTCTTCTTGGTACTTCTGAAAAAATGGTTTCTAAAATTGCAATGCGTCTTCAGCTTCAGCAACCACAAAAAATTATTCACATTGAAGAAATTGCTACAAAAGAAGAAATTGAAAAGGCTGTAAAATCCCGTCAGGTAGAAGGAAAACATGTTATTCCAGTTCCTTCAATCGAAGTACAAAAAACTTATCCTCAGATTTTTTCAAATTCTGTTCATGACTTTTTCAGCAGTAAAAATATCTTTAAAAAGAAAAACAATAATGCTGGTAAAATGATTGAAAAATCTATTGTACAGCCAGAATTTTCAAAAAAAGGCAGAATTGAAATTTCAGAAGCTGCACTTACACAAATGGTTATGCATTGTGTACAGGAATGTGCTCCAGATGTAAAAATCAAGAAAATTTCTATAAAAACAAATGCCCGTGGATACAGACTTCTTGTAACAATTGATGTTCCATTTGGTACTCAACTTACAGGAAAGGTTCACAAACTTCAGCAGTACATAATCGACAAAATTGAAACCTTTACAGGAATCCTGATTGAAGAAGTAAGCATCATTATTGATAAAATTACAAAAACTGAAGCAGCACCTGTTACTGAAAACGAAAAGCCAAAATCTAAATCAGATTTATTTAAGCTTGAGTTCATGAAAAAATCTCTGGCAAAAACACACAAAGATAAAAAATAGAAAATTATTTTTTTCTACCTTCTCCAGACTTTTTTTCAGATGAATGTTTCTTTTCAGCTGGAGTCTTCTTTTCACCAGCAGGCTTTTTTGCCGGCATAACTTTAGAAGGAACACCAATATCTTTTAAAACATTTTTAATGGCAAATTCCAGCTCTCTTCTCTGAGGATTCATTGGCAGAATAAAATTGCGACATTCAGTCCATGTTCTGGCATATAATTCATTAGCAGATGTTTTAAGCAATATTTCTTTCTTCCAGTCTGTAAGGCTCAAAATAAAATCATAAATCAAATAATAAAGTTTCATTCCAAGCCTGCAGTCCGATGAAGTTTTAACAAGATTGTCCAGTTTATTTAAGCTTTTAAAATAATCTACACCATAATTTTTACTGGAAGCCATAATAGATGCAGCAGATGGCTGTAAATACATAAACAAACCTGTTTCAACAGCAATCTGAAGAATCTGATGGGCAAAGCCACTGTTGATTATTTTAAGAAGTTCTTCTGTTAATCTTGAAGGTGAAATCTGAGCAAGAAGATATGCAGAATGTTTTATCTTATTTCTGACCATAAAAGGAAGTTTTGCATTTGTTGTAGCAGAATATTTAATAGCACGAAGCATACGAACAGGGTCTTCTACAAAAATACTTTCCATTGGAATTACAGGACGAATTACATGTTTTTTAATATCCTTCATTCCATTTACATAATCTATTACCTGTTCTGTAGTTGGATCATAATACAAAGCATTTATTGAAAAATCGCGTCGCATTACATCCTGTTCAATTGTTCCAAATTCATTTCCAACTGAACCTTCAGCATTACTTCTGAAAGTACTAACTTCGAAAATTTTTGGTCCAAAAACAACATGAACAAGTCTGAATCTTTTACCAATTATTCTGGAATTTCTAAAAATTCTTTTGATTTTAGAAGGAGTTGCATCTGTAACAATATCAAAATCTTTTGGAGCTTTAGTTCCAACAATTAAATCTCTTACTGCACCGCCTACAATATAAGCTGTATAACCAGCTTCTTTCAGGCGGTGAATAATCTGAAGAGCATCTCTATCTATATTTCCAAGTGGTATTTTATGTTCTTGTTTTGTATAAACAACGGCTTTTTTTATAAGCTTGCCATTGGAGTCAGTACCATATCTATATAACACAATGTTTTAATTATTCTTATTTTTCACATTCAGTCAAGGTGGTTGAAATCCAGTTTATAATATCCTTTTCAACATCTTCTTTGTTTATTTCATTTAAACATTCATGACGTGCTTCTTCATATTTAAGGACAGAAAGCTTATTCATTCCATTTGATTTATAAACATCAATCAGTTTTTCAACTGTTGCACCATAGCTTCCAACAGGATCTTTTGTACCATAAACAAATAAAACAGGCAAATCTGTTCTGATTTTTTTCATATTTCCTGATTTATGAATCATATTTAAAAGGCTGGTCATATCTTTAAAGAATGAAGCTCTAAGAGAAATACCACACCACTGGTCCATTTCATACATCTGAACACTAAGTTCATCTCTTGAAAGCCATGCATATTTTGATTTTTCTGGGAAACCATTGTTGTATGTTCCAAATGCAAGAGTATCTAGCAAACCAACAACTTTATCTCCGCCTGCAATTGCATTAATAAGACCAACTGCAATGCTGGAAACTCCAATCATCAATTTTCTTGGTCCTGCTGTACCACTTAAAATACAGGCTGTAATTGAATCTGAATATTTTTCAATAAAACTTTGTGCAACAAAACTTCCAAAAGAATGACCAAGAAGAATAACAGGAACACCTGGGAACTCTTCTTTTACAGCTTCTGTAATTTCGTGTAAATCTTCTATAACAATTTTATATCCATTTTTATCTGCAAGTTTTCCAAACTTACCTTTTCCAGAATTTTCTGCAAGCTCGGCTGTTTTTCCATGACCTCGCATATCATATGCATTTAAAACATAACCATTTTCAGCAAGAATACTTCCAAAACGATCATATCTTAAAGAATGTTCGCTTAAACCATGATGCAACTGAATTACACCTTTAATTTCTACATCTGAATCTGGAATCCATCTGTTAATCCAGTGTTCAGCACCATCTTTTGTAGTAAATGAAAAACTTTTAAGTTGCATTTAAAAACCTCGCAAATAAAAAATTGAGAATGTATCTTTTTTTCAAATTAAATGTTAGATTACTAGTTATGGAAATCAAAACAGTAACAACAGAAAAGCTTGTATTTGGCGGAAATACTCTGGCAAAAATCGATAATAAAACAGTTTTTATTCCTTATACTTTGCCAGGTGAAACTCTATCTATAAATATAGTACAACACAAAAATGATTATGACAACGCAGAAATTCTTAAAATAATTTCTCCTTCTGAGCACAGAGTTGAACCTAAGTGCAAATATTATGGTTTATGCGGCGGCTGCAATATGATGCACATTGATTTTGAATATCAACGAGTCCTTAGAAAACAAATGCTTATGGACACTTTTGCTCAGTTTAATATTGATGTAACAGATAAAATTGAAGTTGTTTACGATCAGGATTTAAATTACCGTTCCCGTTTTCAGTTTACAGACGGTGGCCTTTCTCAAAAGAGTTCTAATAATATTATTAACATTGAAAACTGTTGTTGTGCAGATAAAACCATAAATGAATATCTTTCAGCAACAGAAATTTCCAAACGTCCAAAAGGTCGCGTACACATTTTTGGCAGTGAAAAAATTCAAGGTGATAAAAAACTGAAAATTGAAAAACTGGTTGAAAATTACAGAAATCAGGAAATTAAATTAAAAGGAAAAGGCAAAATAAAAAAATTGAAAGAAAATCATTATTTTGCAGGAACAGTTCTTTCACCAGAAAATCAGGTAACTGTAAATCTTCTTGGAAAACCTGTGACTTTTGATGTAAGAGGATTTTTCCAGTCTAATCTTGCCGTTTTTGAAAAAGTATTAAAATTAATTTGTGACACTCTTCCAACTGGAAAAAATGTATTAGATATGTACAGTGGTTGTGGCAGCATTTCCACTTTTCTGGCAGATAATTTTGATCAGGTTGTCTTAGTAGAACATAATAGAGATGCCTTAGTTTATGCAGAACAAAATATGGCCGGCAAAAATCATATGAGTTATGGTTTAAGTGGTGCAGCATGGGTAAAAAATTGTGCCCCTTCTCTTCCTCCTTTTGATGCCTGTGTTGTAGACCCACCACGTTCCGGCATGGAAAAAGAAGTTCTGGATTATTTATGCAAAAGTAAAATTCCATTTATCCGCTCTCTTTCTTGCGATCCGGTAACACATGCACGAGATGCACAAAAACTTATTAAAGCCGGTTATAAACTTGAAAAATTATATCTTCTGGATTTTTATCCAAATACAAGCCATATAGAAAGTCTTGCAATATTTAATCTGGAGATTTAGAATTTAAGTATGTATAAAAAGTTCACACTTATAATATTTCTTGTAATCTCACTTTTTTCGCCTGCATTTTCACAAGAGGTGCTTACACCTATAAATGCTTCATGGCAGAAGGTTATTCCAGGAGAAGTTATTTGTGAACCTCAGCATACATCCTACGGTTTTTCTTTAATTACCGATTCCCGTTATCTTACAGCTTATTCAGATACAGGTACACTTTTATGGGACAAACCTTTAAGCCGTGGGTCAAAACCTTTTTATTCAGTTCTTCCAGGTGATTATTTTGCAGTTGTTTCCAATTCAGGCTGCAAACTTTCTCTTTTAAACCCAAGTGGCAGTGAAATATGGAGTCAGGTTCAGGAAACTGCTATTACACAAAAACCTTTTGCAGGAAGAGACGGACGTTTTTTTGTTCGTGGAGAAGAATCTCTCTGGTGTTATGGAATAAACGGAATTCGTAAGTGGTACCTGGAAACTCCAGCACTTTCACCAATACAGCCACAGGAATTACCAGATGGCAGTCTTGTAGTATTTTTAAAGCAGCTGTCAGATGGAAAATCTAAAGGTTTAAGAATTTCTCCTTTTGGTGAAATTATGGAAGAAATTCTTTTTTCAGGGGAAGTCTATTCTACAGTTTCCTGCAATCAGGGAATTTTAATAAGTTTTACAAATGGGCTTGCAGGTTTATTTTCCATACAAAATAATAAAGCAAAAAATAAATGGACTCTAACAAATAAATCTGGTTCTTCAAAATCAACAAATATTTTTGTACTTTCTGAAGATAAACAAAACGTTCTTTTTATTACAAAAAATGGCGGCCAGACAGTTTTCAATTTTCTGGAATTAAACAAAGGTGAAGTTACTTCTTCATTTACAGGTCCTTCTATGACAGGAGATTTAGAAGCTATTTATAATTCCCAGGGAATATTTGTTACAGACAAAAAAACTGCATATTTTTTTAATAATAAAGGCATAGAAATCTGGAGCGGAAGCTTCCCTGCTAAAACAAAAAAATCAACCTGGAATTATTACACTTATACTCCAGACAATTATCTTATAATTTTTAATTCTGACTGGACAATAAATGCATATAGAACAATTCAGTCTCTTGGTGTAACAGAATTAAACATTCAGAAAAAAAATTATAATGCTTTTTATGATATAGACACTTCCCTCTTTGACTCAGCTTACATGCCTTATGAAATAAGTTCAGACATTGCAAGCCTGGACCGTCTTACAGATTTACAGGAAGGCGATTATGGAAAACATGAACAAGACTGGATTTCCAGCCTTTTAAGCGGCTTTTATGCTAAACAGCAAAGTGAAGTTCCAGGCCAAGACAATCTTGGTGCAAAAAGACCATTATCGGTTTTCGAAAAAGATGCGCACGGTTATGAATTAATGCTTAATCAGATTCCTTTATATGGAACTGACACTTTTGTAAAAATAACAGCAAGTTTACTAAAAAATGAAAAAGATAAAACAAATATAAAAGCATTACTGAATGGTATAATTCTTAATGCTTACGATCCAGATGCCGAAATTATAAATAGTTTATATTTACTTTCAAGAAGAATTCCGGAAAAAGAAGATGCTTTGTGTATTCAGATTTGTGATGCAGTATATAGTCTTTGTCTTTTTAATGGTCGTCCGGCTTTTTATGCAAAAGGCAAAGAAATTTTAAGCAATCTGCTTTATCCAAAATACAGTGCAAAAGTACGCAGTTATGCCCGTTCTGTATTTAAAAATATTTCTGATTTGAAGATATAAACTTTATTATGGCAAAACATTATTGTGTATGTTATAATTTATTATCCATTTAAACAAAGGTGGGATTATGAAAAAAATTACAAGTATGTTGGCTCTTTCAGTTTTTGCATTTTCAAGTCTTTTTGCACTTGAAGTAAATAAAACTGAATTAAATGTTACAGGTTCAGAAACTATTGAATTTATTAACTACACTGGCCCTCACAAGGTTATTGATTCTGCTCAGTCTATCGTTGGTATTGGTTCAGACTTAGGCCAGAATATTTCACTTTCAGTTTCTTCTAAAACTGGAACCTCTGACAAATATTATGTTGTTCACTCTGTAACATCTACTACAAAAGATCAGTTAGATGCTGATATCCTTTTTATTGGTAGCGAAGCTGGAGTAGATCATGTAGACAACTTAAGAAGAATTATCAGCGGATATCTTCAGTCTGCATATGGCTATTCTGAAAAAGATGCAAATACACTGGCTGTTTTCATTACAGTTTACAATGCTGTTTATCGTGGAAAACTGGATACATTTAAATCAAAATATACAGAAGATGTTGTAAAAAATCTTTCTTCTGCAAATTGTGGTCTTTCAACAAACTATAAAGACTGGCCAGGAAAATCACAGATTGTTATTCCTTTGTTTGATGTAAAAAATGGCGGTCTTTCTACAGTAGATACTTCTGTTATTGCAGATTCAAAAGTAATTGACTCTATGCAGGAAGATAACGACAGAAATGTAGACAGCCGTAAAGATATGGTTGACTTAAAAGAAAGAGAAGCTGATGTTGCTGCTGAAAAAGCACAGGAAGCGCAGAAACAGGCTGTTAAAGAACAGAAAGAATTAAACGAAACAAAGAAAGAAGCTGAAGAAGCAAATAAAACTGCTGAAGAAGCAAGAAAAGAAGCTGAAGAAGCAAAGAAAATAGCTGAAGAAAATCCTAACGACAAAAAAGCTCAGGATGCTGCTAAAGAAGCTGAAAAGAAAGCAGAAGAAGCAGAAAAAAATGCTGAAGAAAAACAGAATAAAGTTGATGAACAGCAGCAGAAAGCAGATGAAGCTAAAGAACAGGCTAAAGAAGCTCAGGAAATAGCTGATAAGAAACAGAACGAAGCTCAGACTGAAAGAAAAGAAATTGCAAAAGACCAGCAGGAAATTATTCAGGAACAGATTGCTGAAGCTAAAGCAAAAACTGAATACGGTATTATTATTGTAGACGAAGAAAATCTTCTTTCAAGACTTGTTAAATTCAACAGTGAAAATGGTGAAATCATTAGAAAATCTCCTGTTGCAGTAATTCGTAACAGAACTATTTATGAAGTAGAAGGTGAAGAAGATTCACAATTTATTTCTGTAGCTGGAGATAACGGTGGTAATGGAACTATTAAACTTGTTTTAATTGATCAGGATAACATGGAAATTACAAGAGAAAGCAATGAAACTCTTGCAGAAGATTCTGTTCTTGTAAAAGATGGTGATGATTATTACTGTGTTATTGATGACAACGGAAAATGGGTTGTAGCAAAATATAACGCTGACCTTGCATTGCGTTATAAATCAGATACAACTGTTAGAAGTTCAACACCTATTACTGTTACAAAATCCGGAGTTGTTGTAACAGATTCTACAGGTCAGTTAATGCTATTGTCAAAAGATAATCTTTCGGCAATAACAAAAAGAACTGTAAAACCAAATTACGGTGATAAATAAAATCTAATTTAAAATTAAACTTTATCGTTTAGTTTTTTTATATTAAAATCGTTGAAATTATTTCAACAAAATAAAGGATTGGAGATTTTCTTCAGTCCTTTTTTTTAATTACTGGAGGAACCTTTATGGAAATTACATCATTAAACGGAGAATGGAAACTTACAGGGCCAAAAACTAACTGCAGCATTACCCTTCCCGGAGATGTACATTCAACATTAATTGCTAATAATCTTATTCCAGATCCATATTATGAAAAAAATGAGTCTGATTTACTTTGGATTGGACAAAGTCAATGGACTTTTGAAAGAGATTTTACATTTAAAAAGATTAAAGGAGCTAGAAATATCCTTGAATTTTCACAGGCAGATACATGTTTTTCAGTTTATATAAACGGATCCCTTGCTGGTAAAGGAGAAAATCAATTTAGAAGATTCCGTTTTGACATTTCTGATTTATTAAAAGACGGAAATAATAAAATTAAATTTGTATTTGATTCTCCAGAAAAAATTGGAAAAGAAAAATATGAAAATCTTCCCTACCCGGTTCCTTTTGCAGAATATGATAATTGTTCTCCATACCGAAACATGATTCGCAAAACCCAGTGTCATGGTGGTTGGGACTGGGGGCCAAATATTATGCCAATTGGTATCTATGAAGATATTTTCATTACTTCTGTTGCCGACGGTTTATTTAATAGTGTTAGAGTAGACTATATTCAAAACAAAAATGAATGGACTGCTCATATAAAAATTAATTATCAATCATTTAATACTTGTGTAAAAACATTTAGCCTGGCATTAAATGGTTCTGAATTTGAACCTAAAAAGATTGATGCTACTTCCAGTTTAACTTGTGGCGACAATCTTATAGAAGCAGACATTAAAATAACAGATCCATATATCTGGAAAACCAGTGGGGAACTAAAGCAAGCTGGACTTAAAGAAAATCAGATGTATATTCTTGAAATTACAGAAAACGACAGTATTACAGGTCCAATTTCTATAAACAAACAAATCTGTTTTTCAAGTCTCAAAGTTGTTTCTCAAAAAGATAATTCCATGGGAAAACCAGGTCGTTCTCTTTATTTTGAAAACAATGGTCATAAGATTTTTACAAAAGGTGAAAACTGGATTCCTGTTGATGTAATTCCTTCACGCTGTACAAAAGAACGCTATGAATATTTAATAAAATCTGCCTTTGATGCAAACTTAAACTGTATTCGTGTCTGGGGCGGCGGTATGTATGAAAAAGACTATTTTTACCAGCTTTGTGATAAATATGGAATTATTATCTGGCAAGATTGTATGTTTGCCTGTTCTTTATATCCAACAACCCCAGATTTCTTAAAAGAAGTTGAATTAGAATTACAATATCAAATTCCTCGTTTACAGTCCCATCCATGTATTGGTATATGGTGCGGCAACAATGAAAATTACGGTACAATTAACTGGTTCCCAGAAATTAAAGATAACCGCGACCGTTATTTAGTAGACTATGACCGCCTTAATTACAGCACAGTTGGTCGTGTTGTAAAAGAACTTGATCCTAAACGCCAATTCTGGCCAAGTTCACCATGTGCCGGTCCCGATGATTTTGCAGATAACTGGCATTCAGATTCCATGGGAGATATGCACTTCTGGTCGGTTTGGCACGAAAAGAAAAGTTTTGATGCATATCTTTCAATTAATCCAAGATTTGTTTCTGAATTTGGTTATGAATCTTTCCCTTCTCTTAAAACAATCAGTAGTTTTGCACAAGAAAAAGATTATAACTTTACAAGTCCAGTAATGGAATATCATCAGCGTTCAGGAAATGGTAATTCTATTATGCTTGAAATGTTCAGTAGATATTTCCGTTTTCCAAATGGCTTTGAAAATATGATTTATTTGAGTCAGGTTCAGCAGGCTCTTGCAATTAAAACCGCTGTAGAATACTGGAAGTCTCTTATGCCACACTGTCTTGGTTCTATTATCTGGCAGTTAAATGATGTTTGGCCTTGCCCTTCATGGTCATCTATTGAATATAATGGAAGATGGAAACTGCTTCATTACGAATTACAAAAATTCTTTGATAATGTTTCAGTTTCTGCTTTTAATAAAGATGGTAAGTCAAAAATAATTGTCTGCAATGAAACTTTTGGAAAATTAAAGGCTGATTATCAGATTAAGTTTTTAAAATTCGACGGTTCTGAATATAAAAAATCAATTCAAAAATCAATAACTTTAAACGCAGAATCTGTTACAGAGCTTTATAGTCAGGATTTTGATTCTAAAAATAAAGAAAATTCAGAATATTTTATTCAAATCACTTTAGATACAAAGGATGAATTCAATAATTATCATTGTGAAAATACTTTATTCTTAGACTTATACAAAAAATGCAATATTGAAACTTCTTTAATAGAAAAATCAATTTCAGAAAAAAATGGAGTTTTCTATATTGAACTTTCTACAAATAAACCTGCATTTTTTGTTTCAATTGATACTGGAGAGCTGGAAGGAAGACTTTCCACAAACATGATTACTTTAATTCCAGGAGAACCAAAAATAATAAGTTTTACTCCATCAAAACGCATTTATCTTAATGATTTACTAAAAGAATTAAAGATTTATGATTTAAGTAATACTACGAACTAAAGCCTGGGAAGAATTAAATCACAAAAAATCATGTAAAAAAATGAAAGAATAATACCCGCTATACAGGATTGATTAATAACTTTTTCATTCTGTAAACGGGTATTTTTTTCTTCATCTCCCCTTTCTTCACTTTTCTTTATTCCATTAAAAATTGGGATTGAAATTAAAACCGAAAAAACTGAAATAATCAAAAATATAATTAATAACATTAATTTAATATTTAAATTCATTTCAAAAACAGATACTGATTCATTTTCAGTATTTTTTGATTTTACCATGAAAAGAACAGTAGGCAAATTAATTACAAAATGCATAAAAAAGGATGAATAAATACTTTTACTGTAATACTTTGCCAGTGCTAAAAATATTCCTATAACAAATGCATAACAAAATTGATTTATATTCATATGAATTAAAGCAAACATTAAACTAGAAAGACATGCTGCTTTAATGAGAGAAGTGATTTTTTTATAACCATTAAAAAAGAATCCTCTAAAACACAATTCTTCAACAAAAGGTCCAAATATTGTCATGGAAATAAATAGAATAATAGGATTAGCCTTACTAAAAGCTTCTTGACTTCTTACTACAACATTTGGCACAAAAAATTGAGAAATCAGATTACAGCAGGCAATAATTGGCCAAATATCAATAACTAAAATAAAACATAAGAAAAGAGTCTTTATTCTAATTTTATTAAAACCAAATCTTTCTTTAAAATTACTTTTGTTTGCAATGATATAAGGAATCATAGGAATAAGAATTAATAATTCCATTAGAAAATTACTAAAAGTAACAGGTAATGAAATATTAAAATCTGTGTATAAATTCCTAAAAGTTATTGAAAGAAAAACTATTGCAAAAAAAGTATTACCATAGGTTTTAATTTCATTTTTTAATTCAATTGAATCCATTATTGTTTTATAGAATGATTATTCATCATCGCCTTTATAGTTTTCAAATTTACTGTAAGCTGGAACAAACATAATCTTAATGTCGCCAGTAGGACCGTTTCGCTGTTTAGCAAGAATAATTTTTGCTTCCTGAACTGGAGTTTCTTCTTTTAGACGATCACGGTGTAAGAACATAACAACATCGGCATCCTGTTCAATAGAACCAGAACCACGAAGCTGAGCAAGATTAGGCTCCTGACCTTCTGCATCACGGGCAACCTGACACAAAACAACAATTGGGATTTCCAATTCACGGGCTAAAGCTTTAAGAGATTTTGAAATTTCGGAAATCTGTTCCCAGGTTTCTTTTTTACTGTTATCAGTTGTAATTAAACCAATATAGTCAATGAAAATGATTTTTACATCAAAGTTTGCAACCATACGGCGTGCCATAGCTCTTAAATCAAGAAGACGCATATTTGGAGTATCTACAGTATACAAAGGAGCTCCATACCATCTTCCAGCAGCATCCTGAATCTTTTTAACATCATCAAGTTTAAGCATACCAGAACGCATACGAGACATATTAACACGAGCTTCCTGAGATAAAATACGCATACCAATAGATTCATAAGGCATTTCCAATGAGAAAAATCCACAAGGAATCTTTTTTTCCATGGCAATATGATGCATCATGGAAAGTGCAAGGGCTGTTTTACCAATAGAAGGACGGGCACCAATAATAATCAATTCAGATTTCTGAAAGCCAGAAGTCATAGTATCAAGATATGCAAATCCAGATGGAACACCAGTAAACTGATTTTTATTTCTGTAACGGCTGTCTATGATTTCAATTTCTTTAATCATAACATCTTTTGCTGCATGAATTTCGATAGTATCATTTTTATCTGTAAGTGCAAAAATCTTCTGTTCAGCATTATCAAGCAATTCACCTGTATCACGGTTTAATTCAAAAGCAGATGCCTTTAATTCTGAAGAGATTTTAATTAATTCACGACGAGCAGCACGGTCTAAAACCATCTGGGAATAATATTCAATGTTAGCAGCAGAAGGAACAGTATCTGTTAAAGAAGCTACATAAGCAGTTCCGCCTGCCTGTTCAAGTTTACCAGAAACATTAAGCTCGTTTATTAAAGAAAGAGTATCCCCTTTTACATGTTTATTATAAAGAGTAATAAGAGCATCATAAATTGTCTGGTTCTGTAAAGAGTAAAAATGTTCGGCACGAACTTTTGAAACAACATCAGACATGGCATCCCAGTTTAATAAAAGAGCACCAAGTACGGCCTGTTCCGATTCTATATTGTGTGGTGGAACTTTATCTATTAATGTTGAATCCATTTTTTACTCCTAAAATTAATATATTGGAAAAAAAAGCCGGTACTTAAAAAAAGGACCGGCTTTATAAAGAAGTAGTAAACTTAATTAGTTAGCAGCTTCTTTTGTTTCTGCTTTTTCAGCAGCTTTATCTTTAGCAGCTTTTTCTTCAGCTGTTTCCTGAGCTTTTACAACTACATGGATTTCAGCTGACTGAGCTTCATAAAGTTTAACTGTAGCTTTGTATGTACCAACAGTTTTGATAGTAATACCAGCAAGTTCGATTCTTTTTCTTTCGATATCGAAACCAAGTTTTGCAAGAGCGTCAGCAATTACGTGTGTTGTAACAGCACCGTAAAGTTTACCGTTTGCTCCAGCTGGCATTTCAACTTCGATTGAAGCAGCTTCAAGTTTTTCTTTAAGGCTAGCAGAATCTTTTCTTTTCTGTTCTTTTTTAGCTTCGATTTCAGCTTTTCTAGCTTCAAACATCATTACTGTAGCTTCATTGTAAGGTACAGCAAGGTTACGTGGAAGAAGGAAGTTACGAGCATAACCATTAGCTACGTTTTTTACATCGCCTTCTTCACCAAGTGATTTAACGTCTACGTTAAGAATTACTTTCATTTTTCAAGCTCCTCTTTATTTTTTATACGGTGCGTCACCAGGAGTTGGATCGTACCGTATTTGTTTATAATTTAATTAGTCTGCTACGTATGGAAGAAGACAAATTGCTCTTGCGCGTTTGATTGCTTTTGCAACTTCACGCTGGTGTTTTGCACATGTACCTGTAATACGACGTGGGAGGATTTTACCTCTTTCTGTCATATAACGGCGCAAAGAATCAGCTTCTTTGTAGTCAATTTTTGCTTTGTTTGCACAGAAGCGACATACCTTCTTGCGGAAGTATGTTTTAGCCTTTGAACGGCCATCACGATCGTCTTCACGACCTTCGTTTTCTGCAGTAACTTCGTTCATTGAAGCTTCCTGAGACATCATATCCTGTTTTTCTTCCATTTCTTTCATTTCTTCAGACATTTTTATCTCCTAATATTAGAATGGGATATCTTCAGGGAAATCGCTACCAGTATCTCCATAAGAATCCTGGTAATTATTTGAATACATATTCTGAGCAGGAGCACTGTTAATCTGCTGGAATCTTGGAGCACCCCCAGAAGGTTGACTTCCTTCAGCTTTTCCACCAAGTAACTGTACATTATTAGCAACAATTGTTACTTTGCTCATTTTCTGACCGTCTTTTTCCCAACGATCCTGTTTCAAATAACCTTCTACACAAATCTGCTTACCTTTTAATAAATAAGGTTTTAAATTTTCAGCAGTTTTTCCCCAAATTGTTATATCAAAATAGTTAACTTCATCAACCCACTGTTCACCATTTTTACGGCTTCTATTAACAGCAATACTCACGTTTGCTCTAGCCTGTCCATTTGCAACATAACCAAAGCTTCTTTCATCTTCGCCAAGGTCTCTTGTAAGTCTACCAATAAGAACAACATGATTTAAGTCTGTCATTTAGCACTCCTAATGATTATATTTGGGTTTCAGTTAATCTTAGTTTTTTTCATCCAGTTTAACAAACTGATATTTTAAGATGTTCTGGTTGATTTTGAATTCTTTTTCAACTTCAACAAGTTTTGCTGGGTTGATTTTCAAAGTTGTAAGAACGAAGTGTCCTTTTCTGTTTTTCTTGATTTCGTAAGTAAGATCGCGGTCACCGAATACTTTTTCAGCTTCGATTTCTGCACCGAATTTTGCAAGTGTGCTTTTTACTTCTTCAGCACCTTT
Source organism: Treponema sp. (assembly GCA_024402655.1). Lineage (GTDB taxonomy): Bacteria > Spirochaetota > Spirochaetia > Treponematales > Treponemataceae > Treponema_D. Next base: position 27,187 of record JAKSTH010000002.1, read on the forward strand.
CTTTGACTTTTCATCTTCGAGTGGATAAATTGTCATAAGTTCATACTTTTTCATAAGTATCTCCTAATTTTTTGTTCCGGAAATATTTCCAGAATTAATCGGAGGACAGTAATACAATCTCATAATCAACGATTCTCGATTGTAAAATAAAAACCAGCGGCTTTTATTCCTCCTTATGGTCTACGGAAATTCCTGTTACAGAATCCCAAGGGGTGTCTTTACAATATATCTGAAAATACAGTTAGGGTCAATATTCACCTTCAATATTGCCCGATTCTTTTTTATCATATATAATGATTTTATATGAAAATACGGCTTTTCAACAGAACTCTTACACTTATAATTTCCCTTTTTATTTTTTTGTATGCAACTCCTGTTTTTGCCAAAGAAACCTTAAAACTTCCACAGGATATTCAGGACAAAATTTCTGCCACTCCTGCTACAAAAGCAAGCTGGTACATCAGAAAAGCCAGCAGTTCGAAAGCGGGAAAAGTTGTTTATGGACCTTTTGAAACAAAAGAACAGGCTATTATTGTCTGGCAGTATTTTAATATTCCAGAAAGTAAAGCTCATTGTATTGCAAAAAATGACAGTTTTATTACAAGAACTCCATCTGTTTTTTACAGAAAAGAAATGGATTTATTAAAAGTTCAGGTTGCCGAATATGGAATGCTTGCTGTTTTAGATAATCTTTTCCTTGGAATCTCTTATGAAGATTCTGCTACAGAAGTACCTTCAGTTAAAGAAACCCCAGTTGTTGAAAACAAAACCACAAAACCAGAGGTTGTTGAAAAAACACCAGAAATTGTTGAAAAAGCACCAGAAATTGTTGAAAAATCAGTTGAAATTGAAAAAAATCCTGAAGTTGTAGAAAAAAAATCAGAACCAATAATCAAAACAGCTGAAGAAGTTGAAAAAAATTCCGCTTCTGAAAACAAATCTTTGGTTAAAAATGAACAGTCAATCATTGCTAAAGAAGAAGTGAAAGAAGCTATAATTCCAGAAACTGTAATACAGGAAAACGAACCAATTGTAAGATACAAAAAAGAGTATTTACAGGATTATGCTCCAATAAAAACAGCACCACTTCCTTCTGACGAAGAAGAAATTGTTGAATATAAAGTTGAAAATCCTGATGCTGCAGATGTTTCAGGCAGAACCCTTTTAATGAAAGCATGCGAAACGGGAAATGACTGGGAAATCACAAATCTTATTAAATCTGGTGCCAATGTAAATCTAAAAGATAAAGACGGCTGGACTGCTCTTATGTATGCAGTAAGATACCAGCAGAATATTGCAGTTGTAAAAAGTCTTATAAATGCAGGCGCACAAATTAAAGCTAAAAACAATTATGGACTAACAGCCTTACTTTTAGCAGCAACCTATAATGACAATCCTGAAATTTTAAAACAGATTGTAAGCAAATATTCTATTTCAGAAAAAGAACTTTTACAGTCATTTATTCAGGTTTTAAGCAGTAATACAGGCAGTGAATATTCAACAGCTGCAAAAGTTCAGGTTTATATTGATCTGGGACTTCCTTTGAATGTTTTCTATCAGGGAAAAACACCTTTAATGTATGCTGCTAGTTTTACAAAATCTACTAAGATAATTAAACTTCTTTTACAAAACGGTGCTCAAACAGCAATTCGTTCAACAGAAGGAAAAACAGCATTTGATTATGCTGCTGAAAATAAAGCTCTGCCACATGATGAATATTATTGGGCATTAAATCAAAAGTAACGGATAACAAAATGAGAATTACAGGTGGAAAACTTAAAGGTAGAATTATAAAATGTCCTGATGGTGTAATTAGACCAGCAATGGACCGAATGCGGGAATCTGTTTTTTCAATTTTAGGAGATTTATCTGGAAAATCCTGGTTAGATTTATTTTCTGGTTCTGGAACAATTGCAATTGAAGCAGTTTCTCGCGGTGCTTCCCATGTTGAACTTTGTGAAAAAGATAGAATTAAAGTAAATACAGTTTTAGATAATGTAAAAGTGGCTGAAGAAGAATGTAATGTAAAAATTCAGTGTCACTTTATGCCTGTAGAATATTTTATAAAAAGATGCAAAAACAGTTTTGATTTTATATTTTTTGATCCACCTTTCCCTTATCGTTTTCATGAACAGCTGGTAAAACAAGCCGATGAAAAAGGCATTTTAAATAAGACAGGCACAATTCTTGTTCACAGACCTGAAGAACATTTTATGCCAGATACAATTGGAAACCTTACAAGAACAGATCAGAGAGTTTATGGCCGTTCAATTGTTGATTTTTATACATATAAACAAGATTAAACGGGTCATGTTGACATTGTATTAAATTTTGTTAAAATGTTATATTATATAGTAAAACAATGAAAAAAAGAGATGAACTAGAAAAAGAATTTAAAAAAACCGTCGAAGAAAATCGCACCCCAGATGGTTTTATTAAAGTCACAGACAATCCAGTCTCAGGATTAACTTCCGAACAGAAAGTAATCTTAAACCGAAAAGCAAATGTCATGTTCAATTCTGGCAACATTGAAGATGCCCGCCGTATTTTTATTACAACCGGCTACTCCGATGGTCTCACTCGAGTTGGCAATTACTATATGAATAAAAATCAGGATTTAAAAGCATTAAAAGCTTATTGTCTTGCACATAATAAAAGAGAAGCCGAACCAATTTACGAAAATATTGCAAAGGTCATTTCTTCACTGATTAAGGAGAACTAGTTTAATTATGGAAAACGAAGAATTGCAGAGTCAGGATTATTTACAGGAAACAGATATTCCAATGATGGCAGAAAATCTTGGAAATGAAAATGACAAGATTACCGAGCTTTCAAAAAAAGGTTATCAGTTATTAAAAGAAAATGACATTGAAGGTGCAAGAAGTTTATTCCTTTCAATTCTTGACTTAGAAGAAAACAATAACTATGCACTTGTTGGTTTAGGTGATACAGCAAGAAAACAGAATGATTTTAATTCAGCTATCACTTTTTATAATAAATGTCTGTCATTCTTCCCTTCAAACAATTATGCACTTTTTGGACTTGCAGATTGTTATAAAGCACTTAATCAGTTTCCAAAAGCAATTGATATCTGGCAGGAATACCTTAAACATGATGATAAAAACATTACAGTAATTACTCGTGTCGCAGATGCTTATAGAAAAATCAGAGACTTTAGAAAATCAAAGGAACTTTACTTAAAAGTTCTTGAAGTTGAAAAAGATAATCCATATGCACTTATTGGTTTAGGTCATCTTAGTTATGATTTTAAAGAATATAGAGATGCATTATATTACTGGACACGCATTTATGAATTAAATCAGGATAATTCAGATATTCGTGTTTTAACTGCAATTGGTAACTGTCACAGAAAACTTAAGACTTTTGACAAAGGTGTTACATACTTTGAAAAAGCACTTGATAAAGATCCAAAAAATTTCTATGCCCTTTTTGGTATGGCAGACTGTTACCGTGGATTAAATCAGCAGCCAAAATCAATTGAATACTGGAATAAAATTCTTGAAATCGATCCAAACAATAAAGTTATTCTTACTCGTGCTGGCGACGCATACAGAACAACAGAAAATTATGATGAAGCTGTAAGATATTACAATAAAGCACTTGATATTGATTTTGATATTTATGCTGCAATTGGTCTTGCACTTATCTGTAAAGCACAGAAAAATTATGGCGAAGCAGTTAGTCGTTTTGAAACTTTGATTAAAAATGATCCAAGAAATGCCAGACTTTATATTGATTTAGCAGAATGTTATGTTTGCGACAATCAGAAAAATGCTGCTATTAAACTTCTTGAAAACTACCTTAGTAATGATGGTAAAAATATTCAGATTAAGACATATCTTGAAAAATTAAAGAAATAAATACTTGTAGATTATGAATAAAATAATTCTTACAAATCTTATCCCCTCTGAAATGATTGAACAATTGGAATTGTCTCAAAAGTTTAGAGGGGATCAGATTTTTAAATGGGTTGGTATGGGCGTTAAAGATTTTGATGCCATGACAAACCTTAGTTTAGATTTAAGAAACAGCCTCAAAGAAAAAGCAGTACTGCGATGTACATCTTTGGAAAACACACTAAAAGATCCTGATGGTACAATAAAATTACAGATAAAACTGGAAGACGGAAATATTGTTGAAACAGTTTTATTAACAGACAAAGAAGGTCGTAAAACAGCATGTGTTTCTTGTCAGGCCGGATGCGGAATGAAATGTGCATTTTGTATGACCGGTACACTTGGTCTTTCAAGAAATCTTTTACCAGCAGAAATTGTTGAACAGTTCTTATATCTGGAAGAAATTGCCGGAAAATTAGATAACATTGTTTTTATGGGTATGGGAGAACCTATGCAAAATCTTTCAGGCATTAGAAAAGCAATAGAAATTCTATGTCATAAAAACGGCAGAAACCTTTCTTCTAAACGCATTACTTTATCTACCTGTGGAATTGTAAAAGGAATTTATGATCTGGCTGATAATGGACCAAATATTCGTCTTGCAGTTTCTTTAACAACAGCTAATGAAGATTTAAGAAAACAGATAATGCCAGTAGCACTTGCTAATGAAAACAGCCTTTCGGAATTAAGAAAAGCAATTAAATACTATGCAGAAAAATCTGGTAAACGGGTTACTTTAGAAGCAGCTCTTTTGGCAGGTAAAAACACAGATAAGGAAAGCGCTTTGAATATGATTAATTTTGCAAAAAATATGGATGTAAATGTTAATCTTATTCCATGGAATCCGGTTGCTACCCTACCTTTTGAAGAACCTTCTAATAATGAAGTTCACAATTTTGTAAAACAACTGGAAGATGCCGGCATAAATGTTACTTTAAGAACTCGCCGTGGTAGAAAAATCGGTGGAGCTTGTGGTCAACTTGGAAAAACAACAAAACAATAAATAGAGAAATATACAATATTAGGGGATTTGTTTTATTGTACTAAAGATTATTTATTTGTATAATGATTATATATTAAAAAGTATTATTTGGAGCTTATTATGCAGAAAAAAATCTATGTTGTTGGTATGTTTGATGATGGAACCGCTGCAAAAGTACAGGATGCTGTAAAAGCAGTTACATCTGTAACTAATGTTGTTGCAAACTGTGATAAATCTCAGGTTCTTGTTGATTATGATGATGCTTCGGCAGAAGCAAATATTGATGCTGCAATCACTTCTTGCGGTGTTGATGTAATTGGTTAATCTTATGAAAATTACAATTCTCGATGGACATGCTCTGAATCCAGGAGATGTATCTTATGATATTTTCTCTCAATTTGGAGAATTAAATATATATGATAGAACTCCTGCAGAATTAGTTATTCCTCGCATTGGAGATTCTGAAGTCATTTTCTTAAACAAAGTAAATATTACAGAAGAAGTTTTTTCTGCCTGTCCAAAATTAAAATATATTGGTGTAATGGCTACAGGTTATAATGTAATAGATATTGAAGCTGCTAAAAGACACAATGTTGTTGTTACAAATATCCCTTCTTACAGTACAGATGCAGTAGCACAGCATGTATTTGCTTTAATTTTAAATTTCACAAATCAAGTTTCTTTACATAACGATTCAGTTCAGGCAAATGAATGGGTTAAATGTCCAGACTTCTGTTACTGGAAATCACCATTAATTGAACTAAATGGTAAAACTCTTGGTATTTTTGGTTATGGCAGCATTGGTTCAAAAGTTGCAGAAATTGCAAAAGCTTTTGGATTAAAAGTTATTTGTTGTACCAGAACACAAAAACCTGGTATGCCAGAATCAGTTACTTTTGAAGATTTATTGAAAAAATCTGATTTTGTAAGTTTACATGCACCTTTAACAGACAAAACAAAAGATATTATTAATAAAGACAGTCTTAAATTAATGAAAAAATCTGCTTACCTTATAAATACTGCTCGTGGCGGTTTTGTTGTTGAAAAAGATTTAGCAGATGCCTTAAATAATAATACAATTGCTGGTTATGCCGCAGATGTTGTTCTTTCCGAACCAATGGCAGCAGATTCTCCACTTTTAGGTGCAAAGAACTGTATTATAACTCCACACATTGCATGGGCGCCATTAGAAACAAGACAGCGTTTATTAGGAATTGCTGTGGATAACATTAAAGCCTGGCTTTCTGGAAATCCTATTAATGTAGTAAGTAAATAAAATTCTTGATTAAGTTCAGAATAATCTTATTAATACCATTAAGCTATAAAAAAAGATTCCGAATTAAATTCGGAATCTTTTTTCTTTAACTATTTCTTATGAAATACAGGGATACATTCAATTGGAGCTTCAACTTCAATTGTTCTTCCACCCTCAACTACTTCTTTTGTATTGATATTTTCCCATTTTCCAGCAGGTAAATAAACATTTCGTTTTCTTTCACCAGCATGTAAAATTGGAGCTACAAGATATTCAGGACCGAACATATACTGATCTTGTAAATTCCAGCATTTTTCATCTTCTGGGAACTCGTAGAACATAGCACGCATTGCAGGACTACCATTTGAACTAGCTTCTTTCATAACTTTAGAAATATATGGAATTAAACTTTCACGAAGTTTAATCTGTGCTTCCATAATTTTCTGAGCTTCTGGACCATAAGACCAGATTTCGTTATCGTGGCCAGTGTAAAGATAACCGCCACCATATCCTCTTTGTGGATCTTTATCTAATGGAGGAATATCATGTGGATCGCGGTCTCCATGAAGTCTTAAAATTGGTGTAAATACTGCAAATTCAAACCAGCGTTCAAGCAGTTCAACAAAAGCTGGATCTTTAGGATTACCATACATAAATCCACCAGCATCTGTAGTCCACCATGGAATACCTGCAATACCAATATTAATTCCTTCTACAACAGAATCTTCAAGACATTCAAATGTCGACTGAACATCACCATTCCATAATACCTGACTATATTTTTGTGAACCAACCCAGGCACAGCGTTCAAGATTTACAAAGTTTTTTCTTCCATCAGCTTTCATTCCATCATAAAAAGCTTTACTGTAAAGCAATGGATAAATATTTGAACAAGATAAAGCTGTTCCCATATAATATCTGTAGTTACCGTAATCATAAATATTATAGTCTGGTTCAGCATTATCAAGCCAGAACATATCAATACCATAATCACCGTAATTCTTTTTACAAATCTGCCACAAATATTCACGAGCTTCTGGATTTGTTGCATCGAATGTAAGACAGTCACCCATAAAATCGTAAGTCTGATTTGTACCTCTTTCTGTTCTTACAAGATAACCTTTATCCAGCATTTCATAATAATGAGAACATTTCTTATCTACAGAAGGCCATACAGAAACCATTACTTTTGTTCCCATAGCATGCAATTCATCACACATTGCTTTTGGATCTGGCCAATATTCTTTATCAAAACACCAGTCGCCTTGTCTTGGCCAATGGAAAAAGTCTATAACAATTACATCAAGATGAATTCCCATCTCTTTATATTTTCTTGCAACTGTAAGTACTTCTTCCTGTGTTCTATAACGAAGTTTACACTGCCAGAATCCCATATAATCTTTAGGTAAAACTGGAGCACGACCAACTGCAGCAGTATAGTTTTCAACAATTTTAGCAGGAGTGTCGCCAGCAGTAATCCAGTAATCCATTTCTTTTGTAGATTCTGCAACCCATTCAGTAATATTTTTTGCAAAATTTACATGACCAACAGCAGGATTATTCCATAAGAAACCATATCCTAAAGAAGAAAGATAGAATGGAATAGAAATCTGACTGTTTCTCTGAGCAAGTTCCAGTGAACATCCCTTTAAGTCCAAATATGGAGCCTGATACTGACCCATACCAAAAATCTTTTCACCATTGTTAGGCTCAAATCTTACAGTAAGTTTGTAGTCCCCACCAATTATACCTTCATATTGACGGGCAACTACTTTTGTACAGCAGGAATGCTTTGTACTATTTGGATCATAAGCACGGAAGAATTCATGCAAAATAACATTTCCATTTTTAAGGAATGTAAGAATACCATTATTACTGACTCTTGCTTCAATTTGTCCATTAACAATACTTGCATATTCATTTGTAACAGTTATTTTAGCTTTATCACCTTTTACTTTTTCAGTAAGAGCCCAATCTCTGTCTAATAATGCTGGTTCAACAGTAGAACGAACTCTTAAAGAATTTTCGCCCCACCCTTGAATTAATAATGTTTCATTACCTTTTTTAAATACAATGGAATTTTTCCCTTCTAAAAACATAATTCATCCTTTGTAGTAATTATTTATTATTTAATGATAACATAATTTTAAAATAATTAAACTGAAAAAACTACACATTATTTTTTTTAAATGTTATACTTATATGTAGAAACATAATTAATTATCAGGAGTTCGAAAATTATGAAAACTTTCGGAGGACCAGTATTATTCTTAGACCGTTCAGATATTAACACAGATGAAATTATTCCTGCAAAATATCTTGAAGAAACAGATAAAAAAGCAATTAAACCTTATTTGCTTGAAGATTTGAAAATTAACGGTTTTAATCCACAGACAGATGTAGCTGGAAAAAGAGTTATTATTACAAGAGATAACTTTGGCTGCGGTAATGAAAAACCACAGGCAGCTGTTGCATTAACTGCAAACAGTCTTCACTCTGTAATTTCTGCTGGAATTGCAAAGAATTTTAGATCGGCAATGTATGCTAATGACATTTTATCTATTGAAATGGATAAAAAATCTCTTGCAGATATGTTCCATACATTTGCAGACAAAGATACAGAATGTAAAGTTGTTATTAATGATGACGGTTCTGCTAAAGTAAAACTTTATGCAGGTTCACTTTCAAAAAGTTATCCATTCCAGATTGGTGAAACAGACAAAGTTATTCTTGATAAAGAAGACTGGTTAGGATACACAGAAACAAACTTAAAATACTAAATACTTCTGTTGTTAAAATGCAAAGGCTGTCTTAAAAAGACAGCCTTTTTTTATGACTTTTACCTATTTTTTATAAGAAAATTTCAATTTATTTTTCAATCAAACCTTTTTCAGCCAGTTTATCCAAAATCACATTTACAATTTCATCTGGAGTTTTATCATTTACATCTACAATAATGTCTACAAAATTGTAATCATTATTGTCGATATTATAAAAAGCTTTATAACGACCTGTATCTTCACGGTCACGCATAGCAGTAAAATCTTTTATCTGCTGTAAATCTCCACCTTCACGATTAAATACACGTCCGGCACGAGTTTCATCACTGGCATAAAGATAAACTTTCAAATCAGCTTCTTTAAGCATCCAGATTGCAAGACGACTTCCTAAAACACAAGATTCTTTCATTGCAAGTTCAACCTGATGTTTATCTACATATTTGTCATAAGAGTCATCATTTTTTGCTGCTTCAATAACTTCTTTAAGAGTCATACCTTTTTCTGCTGCAAGCTGTCTAAAAGTATAATTAATTAATGTAATATTTAATTTTTCTGAAAGCAAAGTTGAAACAGTTGTATTTCCACAACCACTTTTTCCGCTGATTGCAATTCTTAAAGGCTCTTTTTTTATTGTCATTTTCACACTCCTTTTTATTTAAGCAACATTCTTTGCCTGTTCACGAATATTTTCCAATGAATCTTTGGCACAAATAACCATTGCACCAACTTCACTAAACTGATTTTTACTGCCAATTGTATTTATTTCTCTGTTCATTTCCTGACAAATAAAATCCAGTTTTTTACCAGGTGTAGGATTATTTTTTAATTCCTCTTTCATAGCTTCTATATGACTATGCAGTCTTACAATTTCTTCATTGATTGTATATTTTACAACCATTGCAGCTGTTTCTGTCATAATTCGGTTTTCATCAACCTTATCCTGTAATAATTCATTAAACTTAGCAGTAATCTGTTCTTTAAATGCATTTTCCATTTTTGGCTGCCATTCTTTAAAAAAGGCTGCACATTCTGAAAGTTTAGAAAGTTTTTCTTCTAAATCTTTTTTCATATTTTCGCCTTCTCTTAAAGCATCTGCCATGTATTTTTCTAAAGCAGAATTAAAAACAGGTTCAATCATAGTTTTATATTTTTCTGCATCATTTGTTTTATTAGAAACAAGAACACCAGGCTGATTAAGAATAAAATCTAAAGGAGCTCCATTTGTATTTAATCCAGTTGCATCAATTACTTTTTTAACCGCATTTCCATAAGCTTTAGCTAAATTTTCATCAACAAAAATTTCTACATTAGACTGAAGTTCTTTTAATCTGATATTTACATCAATTTTTCCACGAACTATTTTTTCCGAAATTTTTGTTCGAAAATAACTTTCTACAGGATTTAAAAAAGAAGGCATATTAATTGATAAATCAAGAAATCGTGAATTAACAGATTTAATTTCTACACTAATAACAGCGGCTTCCGAAGTCACTTCCTGATACGCATAACCTGTCATTGAAATCATAATATTTTCCTTAGTAATTAGATAAAATTGCTTTTCCAAGTTTCCAGTTATCACCGGCACCCATTGTTACAAGTAAAATTCCATCTGGATATTCTTTTGATAATGGTTTTTCAATTTCTGATTTTACGAAATCTACTGCATCCATTGCATCTTCATAATAAACCACTGTGTTTTTATTTCCACAATGTTTTACAGTTTCATCGAATAAAGTTTTACCAGTAATATTAAAATCTGCAGCATTTTCTCTTGCAGAAGAATAGATTTTATTCAAAATAATTACATCGGCACTTTCAGTAGAAGCCGCAAATTCTTTTAAAAGTGCCTGAGTTCTACTGTATGTATGGCTCATAAAATCTACAATAATTTTTCTTCCTTTGTAAAATTCTTTAAATCCTTCCAAAGTTGTTTTTACTGCAGTAGGATGATGTCCGTAATCATCAATTACAAGAACATTATTTCCAGATTTAGAAGTGAATCTACCAACAATTTCACTTCTTCTTTTACCGCCAGAAAATTTTTCTAAACCAGCAGCAATCTGTTTTTCATAATCCTTTGGATTTTTACCGAACTGTTCCAATAATTTACAAACCAGAGCAACAGCAGCAACTGCATCCATAACTTCGTGTTTACCAGGAACACAAAGTGCTAAATCTGAGTCAAATAAAGAAATTTTAAACTTGTTTTTTTCATTTTCAACTTTTCCAAAAGTAAGTTTAAATTCTCCTTCAGCATTTTCACCGTAAGGAATAAGTTTTAGATCGGCTCTTTTTGATTTTGCTATTCCTGCAGTTTCCACAGCCCCTTTATCATCGCAACAATAAATAAGTTCTCCATTTTGTGGAAGTTTACAAATATAATCAACAAATGCATCTCTAATAGATTCATAAGTTGGATAATAATCTTCGTGATCTGGTTCTACAGAAGTAAGTATGATTTTTTGTGGGCAAAAACTCATAAAATGTCTCTGATATTCACAAGTTTCTGCTACAAAGATTTTTTCATCATTTTTTGCAGTTTCAATAAGTTTTGAAGTATAAGTACATGTTCCACCAAAACTATTTATAATACTTCCTGCAAGAACCTGAGAAGGTAAATCAATTTCTTTTAAGATTGTTCCTGTAAGTCCTGTTGTAGAAGTTTTTCCATGAACACCACAAATACCACAAGAATATGATCTGCTTGAATAAGAACCAAGAGCCTGTGTATAAAGAAGGCAAGGAATATTTTTTGAAACAGCAGCAATTAATTCAGGATTTTTATCTAATTTATAAGCAGATGAATAAACTACATAATCAACATCATCTGTAATATTTTTTGCATCAAATAATGTAGGTTTAATATTTAATTTTTCAAGAATTTCGTCAGTGTAAAATCTTTCTTCAACATCTGAACCTGTAATAATAGCGCCATTGTGAAAAAGAATTTCAACCAGGGCTGCCATACCAGTACCTTTAATACCAACAAAGTGAATATGAACTCCAGAAATATTTTCTGGTAACTGTAAATTTTCTATCATATCTATATTATAAACATTCTACAGATTAAAAACAACTTATAAAAAAAGACCGCAATGCAACGCATCACGGCCTTTAGATAGATGTAAACTAATCTTTGAACAGACTCAAAGCTTTTAACGAACTTCGTTCGTTCTCCTTATTGGAGGTAGGATATTATATTTCAACACTATGGTTGCTTATACCAAACTTAAATAGATTTGATCGGCTAAACCAAATCCGGCTGTTTTTGTCATATTTTCGGCATACTGATCATAAAGCATGTCTTCATACATTTTTTTGCCGAAATCATCTTCTTTAGTTTTCATAACAGTGTTTCTCATAGAAGAAAGCATCTGTTTTACAAAGAAACCTTCAAGTTCAAGTGCTTTTTCATATAAAGTACTTGTTTTATCAATAGTTTTTGTCTGAACGTGAGGATTAGCCTGATTTACAGCGGCACCCTGAGCTTTTGCAGTTTTATCATTTTCTGAAGTAAAATAACCTGCATAACCTTGTGTGTATTCACCATTCAATCTTCCGTCAACATTAAGCTGACTGGAAGCAACAGTTCCTTTTCCATCATCCTGGCTCTTAAGTAATTTTACCATTTCATCGAATTTTGAAGTCTGTGCATTTTCTTTTGCAATAGAAAAAGCTGCATCTCCAGTTGTAATTCCGCTGTATGTATTTGTATATAATCCTACGTTCATTTTATTCACCTGCTATTAACAGTTATATTTTATCTCTTTAACTGTACTGCTGTAGAAAGCATATTATCAGAAGTTTGAATTGCTTTAGAGTTGAATTCATAAGCTCTCTGAGCAACAATCATCTGTACCATTTCGTTTACAACAGAAACGTTACTCATTTCAAGGAATTTGTGACGTGTATCACCAAATCCGTCAAAACCTGGACGTCCGGCAATTGCTTCACCAGATGCATTTGTTACCTTGAATAAGTTATCTCCTTCTGCCTGTAAACCAACAGGGTTTGGAAATCTATAAAGTTCAATCTGACCAACATCAACAGGATCGTTTGAACCATTAACTTTTACACTTACTTTACCAGTCTGTGTTACATTAAGAGTTGTAACATCATATCCTTCAGGAAGAATAATTTCTGGCATAAATCTTAAACCGTTACTGTTTACAAGCTGACCATTAGAGTCAATCTTAAAAGAACCGTCACGAGTATAAGCATATGAACCATCATACTGCATTACGCGGAAGAAACCTTCACCAACGATTGCAATATCAGTGTCTACACCAGTATTTTGTAAACTACCCTGATTCATAATTCTCTGAGTAGCAGCAACTTTAACACCAGTACCCTGCTGAATACCAACAGGAGTTACTGTATCTTCAGTTGCAGGAGTACCAGCCAATTTTAAGTTCTGGTACATTAAATCTTCAAATTCAACTCTCTGCTGTTTATAACCAGTTGTATTTACATTTGAAAGGTTATTCGAAATTGCATCTATATTTGACTGCTGACCGTTCATACCAGTTGCTGCAGTCCAAAGTGATCTTACCATTTACTTACCTCTCTTCCTTATTTAGAAACAACTTTTGTCCAAAGTGTACTTACCATAGAATCTTCAGACTGAATTGATTTTTGATTTGCTTCATAAGCACGGTTTACTTCAATCATCTGAACCATTTCATTAACAACATTTACATTTGAAGTTTCTGTATATCCCTGAACAAATCTTGGGCGTTCATCACCTTCTGCAATATGCGCAGGACCAGAAATTTCATTTGCTTTATAAAAGCTGTTTCCCATTTTTTCAAGGTATCTTTCATTATCAAAACGAACTACCTGAAAACGGTCTACTTCAACACCATCTTCTGTAAGAATAATTCCATCCTGATTAACATGAAAGCGATCATTTTCAAGATAGATTGGACCATTTTCGCCTAAAACAGGATATCCATCTTTTGTTTCAAGAATGCCTTCTTTTCCAATAAAGAAGTTACCGTTTCTTGTATAACGTTCACCATAAGGTGTATCTACTACATAAAAACCTTCATTACCTAAAGCAATGTCAGTTTTTGTATTTGTCAATTTAAATGAACCCTGAGAAAAATCGGTATAATTTTCATTAATTTCAATACCAAGTCCCAGTGTACCAATAATAGGCTGCACATCAGCTGAACCGTCAGGAACAGGATATACGCCATCGAAGTTTGTACGTCTGATTAATAATTCTGAAAAAGATTTACTTACTGTAATATCCTTTTTATAACCAGCTGTATCAACGTTTGCCAAGTTGTTAGATATTGCATCTAATCTGTACTGTTGTGCATTCATACCAGAAGCACCAGTATACCAGCCACGAATCATAGCTCCTCCAAAATATTTTTATTTACATCTATCTTCTTTATCGGAGGTATATAAATTTTGTTTATATTTTTTTTATTTGTTTGCAAAACAGTAATTTCGGACTTATAATTTAAGTATTAGTAAAAGTCTTAATTATTTTTTTGATAACAAATATTTTAAGGGGTACTTAATATGTCTGATGAACCAAGAGTTTTGTCAATTATTTTAGGTGGTGGTAAAGGAACTCGCCTTTATCCTTTAACAAAAGAAAGATCTAAACCTGCAGTATCTTTCGGAGGAAAATACAGAATTGTAGATATTCCAATTTCTAACTGTATTAACTCAGGATATAAGAAGATTTATCTTCTTACTCAGTTTAACTCTGCTTCACTTCACCTTCACATTTCTAATTCTTATAACTTCGACCGTTTCTCTGGTGGATTTGTAGAAATTCTTGCTGCAGAACAGACACTTGAACATTCAGGCTGGTACGAAGGTACAGCAGATGCTGTAAGAAAAAATTTCATTCACTTTAAAACACAGAAACCAACACATTACATCATCTTGTCTGGTGACCAGTTATATAAAATGGATTTAAGAGCATTTATGGATGCCCACATTAAATCTGGTGCAGATGTTACAATTGCAACAACAGCTGTAAACCGCCATGACGCTTCTGGTTTTGGTATTATGAAAATTGACCAGGAAAATCGTGTAAAAGAATTCATGGAAAAACCAAAGCCAGATCAGAATATTGATGCATGGAAAATTCCTCCTGAAGCTCGCGGTGCCCTTCCTGCTGAAAAAGAATATCTTGCTTCAATGGGTATTTATATTTTCAATGCAAACACAATGGAAGAAGTTCTTGGCGGTGAAAATGAAAAATACACAGACTTTGGTAAAGAAATTCTTCCTTTAGCAATTGGAAAGAAAAAAATCAATTCTTATGTATTTGACGGTTACTGGGAAGACATTGGAACAATCAAGAGTTTCTATGATGCAAACATTGCATTAACAGAACCTTACCCAACATTTGACTTCTTTGGTGAAACACAGCCAATTTATACTCACATGAGAAACCTTCCACCTTCAAAAATTAATAAGGCAGAAATTAATGCTTCTCTTACTTCTGAAGGATGTATTATCACAGAAGCTAAACTTAACAAATCTGTTATTGGTGTACGCTCAATCATTAGTGAAGGCACTGAATTAGACGGTGTTATTATGATGGGTGCAGACTATTACGATGCTGAATCTGAAAAACAGGAAAATATGAAAGCTGGTAAACCAATTACAGGTATTGGTAAAAACTGTAAAATCGCTCATACAATTATCGATAAAAATGCAAGAATTGGCGATAACTGTAAAATTGGTGTTACAGGTAAAAAATATGAAGACGGTGACCACGGTTCATTCTATAGTGCTGATGGTATTATCGTTATTCGTAAAGGTGCAACTATCCCGGCTGGAACTGAAATCTAAAATTAGATATGTCTGACATGTACGAAAAGTTAGGTAATTTACTCAACAACGTGCTTGAAACAGGCGAAATTCCACAGGATGACATAATAAAGGACCAGGACCCCGTTAATTACAAGGATAATGGGGAAAATTCTGGTCCTTTTTCTTTTAACACAAGTCAAAATTCTTCAGAAAACACAAAAAAATCAGAAAAAATAGAAAATTTTCAAAAAAAGGAACAAAAAATTAAGGATTTTGAAGATAGATTCCGAGAAAAATACACAACAAACAGTGAAAAACCTGTTGGTTCTGTAATAAAAGAGGAAGATACTCAAAATATCAAAATGCATAAATATACAAGTTTTATGCATATTCCTTGTATAGTGTCAAAAAGTTTAGACACACTACATATAGTGTCTATAGAAAATTTAACATTGGAAGATTTACGCAAAAAATATCATCAAATACTTAAAGAAAATCATCCTGACACAGCAAATAAAAAAGGCATTTTATCCACTCCAGAAGAGCTTAAAAATGCCTTTGAAATTGTTAAAAACTACATTTTTAACCAGTAATATGTATGTATAAATAATTATACACTTTAATAATTATTCTTCACTACCCTCTGTTTCCATTCCATAATCAATCAGTTTTCTATGCAAGGTTTTTCGACCTATACCAAGAATTTCTGCTGTTTTTGTTTTATTTCCGTTATTCAAAGCAAGATTTTCACTAATAATTATTCTTTCGGCTTCGTCTAATGTAATTCCAGCTGGAATAATTATATTTGAAATATCAGTACTTGCTCGTACAGAAGCAGGTAAATCGGCAAAAGTAATTTCTTCACCATTACACATTACAACAGCACTTTCAACACAGTTTCTTAATTCACGAATATTACCAGGCCAGTTGTATTTCATAATGGCACTTTTTGCCCTGTTATCAAATCCAGTTATATTTTTATGATTTTCAATATTAAATTCTTTTAAAAATCCATGAAGTAACAAAGGTATATCATCTTTTCTTTCTTTTAGTGAAGGCATTTCTATTCTTACAACATTAAGACGATAATAAAGATCTTCTCTAAAGTTACCATTTTTTACTTCATTTTCTAAATTCTTGTTTGTTGCAGCTACAATTCGAATATCAACCTTAATAGATTTTTCTCCGCCTACCCGTTCAAACTCTTTTTCCTGTAAAACTCTAAGTAACTTAATTTGTGTACTTAAATTTATTTCTCCAATTTCATCAAGAAAAATTGTTCCGCCATCTGCCAGTTCAAACTTACCATGTGTTAATCCGTCGGCTCCAGTAAATGCTCCTTTTTCATGACCAAATAATTCGCTTTCTAAAAGAGTTTCAGAAAGTGCTGCACAATGAACAACAATAAAAGCTTTATCTTTTCTGGAAGACTGATTATGAATTGCTCTTGCAACCAGCTCCTTACCAACTCCACTTTCACCAGTAATAAGAACACTGGCCTTTGTTGGAGCCGCTTTGGAAATCATGGTTCTAACTCTATTAAGTTCTGCTGACTTACCAATCATATCATCAGATGTTTGACTATTTTTTAACTTTTCCTGAAGTTCTTTAATCTTGATTTGCTGAGCTCTTTCTTTTAATGCGTTTTGAACAATTTTATTTAAGTGGTCAAGATTTAAAGGTTTTGTAAGAAAATAATATGCCCCAGATTTTATAGCTTTATTGGCTTCTTCAATACTTCCATGACCTGTAAGAACAATAATTGGAATGCCAGGATTTTCTGTTGTAACATGACGTACAACTTCTTCACCACTCATTCCATCCATTCGTAAGTCTGTAATAACAAGATCTACTCCGCCCTTTGCTATAAGTGCCAGACCATCTTTACCGTTACTGGCCTGAAGTACATTGTAGCCTTCAAGTTCAAAGTTATCTGCCAGACCATTTCTAATATTTTCTTCATCATCAATAGTTAAAATTGTTAATTGAGACATAATTATTTTCCTTCCTCAGTTAATAACTTTTTATTTTTCTGAGGGATTGGGAATACCATTGTAAAATTAGTTCCTTCATTTTCTATAGAATCTACAGTTATTTCACCAGAAAACTCTTTTACAATTTTATAAACCATAGTCATTCCAAGTCCTGTTCCATTGGCTTTAGTTGTAAAATAAGGTTCAAATATTTTTGAAACACTATTTTCCGACATTCCACACCCATTATCCTGAACTTGAATAATATATCTGCTTTCAGTTTTAAAACATTTTATGCCAAAACAAGGCTCATAAGATTCATCTGTATTTGACTCCATTCGAGTTTTTATTGCAGCCAAAGCATTTTGTGAAAGATTTAAGATAATATCTCTTAAAAGTTTTTCATCCAGCATAATTTTTTGTTCATTATCATTTACTTCGAAAACTACTTTTATGCCTTCGTTTTTAAACTCTGCTGCAAAAAAATCAACTGTATTTTGAATCAGCTTTCCTGGATTTTTTAGAGCTAAAGTTGCATTTACAGGTCGCACAGCAAGTAAAAAATCCATAATTAATTTATTTAAATGCTCAACTTCTTCATTTACTACATCAATATGGTCTTCTACAAATTTTTTAGCAGGAAGAATATCTTGGTTTTCTCTTGCTTTAAGCAAAGCCTTTTGTACCAGCTGAATATGAATACTAATTGCTCCTAATGGATTTTTAATTTCATGTGCCATGCCAGCTGCAAGATTTGTAAGATTTGCCATATTTTCCATTCGGTGAAGCATAACTTCCTGATTTTTATTTTCAGTTATATCCCGAATAAGAATGATTCTGCCATTTAAAATTCCTTTGTGAATTAATGGAGTGATGGCAATTGTAATAAACCTGACATTTCCACCAGGTGTCATAATTGAAAAATCTTCTGAACTATTTGTAATTGCTTTATCAGAACAATTTTTTAAATAAGAGCAAATATCTTCATCATCTATTATTTCCCAAACTGGCTGAATATTTGCTTTTGGATCATCAGGATGAATTGAAAATGGAAGCCGGCTTTCTACAATTGAGTTAGACTGTTGAAGACAAAAATCATTATCAACTATTAATAAACCAGTTGAAATTGACTCGAAAATTGAATATAAGCTTTCATTTTCTTCTAAAACATCTTCAAGAACCGAAAGTACCTGTTCTTTTGAAAGTTTTGCTGCTTTTTGACTTACTCTTTTTACATATCCTCGCATAAAATTCTTCCATAGGTAACATTTATTTTACTTATATCTCTTACAAGAATTTCTAAAGCAGAATTTACAGACTGATTGTACATTGTTACATTTTCCCAGGTAATCTTTAATTTTTGTAAAGTTTCCATTGCAGCTTCACATCCAGCCTGAGTTTTAAATAAGTTTTTTTGCAAAGTAGAAATATGATTTAAAAATATTTTTAAACTGATTCTTGGTTCAAATTTTCCACATTCCTTTACAACTTCAGCTGTTTGTGGAATTTTACCATGAGTTATATCCTTATAGAATTTTTGTGCTGTCTCTTTAATTTTTACTGCAGGAACAGGAAGGAAAGTTTCTAAATATTCACTTATTGGTCCTTTATAATATTCATTTCTGAAAATTGCTTTAATAACATTTTGTTGTTCTTCCAGATTTCTTGAAGCAAAATTATAATTTCTAACTCTGGAAAGAATGGTAGGCATTACAGCATTTCGTTTTGCAGTTAAAAGAATGAACTGACAGTCTGCAGGTGGTTCTTCCAAAATCTTAAGTAAAGCATTTCTTACACCAGGTAACATTCTTTCGGCATTTTCAATAATTATAGTTTTCTTACCTTCTTCAGACTTTGTATAAGCCCACTCTTCCATATTTCTAATTTGATTAATTGGAATTGAATCATATAAAAAATCTCTTTCAAGTTCTACGGCTTTTTCAGTAAGGCTTTCACATAATTTTACAGCTTCATCAAATTGAATTAATGGTCTAGGAAAATCCAGAAGTTCCAGATCGTCATTTATATTTTGAATTAAAATTCCTATTTTTGTTAAATCTTTGTCGCCCTGTAATAAAATACCATTAAATCTTAAAGTGAGTTTTCTTATACTTCTAATGAATAAGTAACGTGTAGCAGTGAGATAAGGAGTGTTATCTCTATAAGCTTTTACAAAGGAATCTTTTGCAGCAGAAATTTCTAAAGCACAATCCCTGGGACCTAATAAAAGCATATTTGTACAAGTTAATGCTTTATGTCTAAGACAGGATGGACAATTACAATTCCATTCTGCTTTATTTTCACCTGTACATGATAAAACTCGGGCCAGTTCAAGTGCCGCAGTTAATTTTCCAGAAGTTTCATTTCCAGAAAAAAGAACTGCTGGTGGTAAAATACCATTATTAATATCTTTTATTATGAGTTTTCGTGCTTTCTGAGCTAAAAGATTTTCAAACATTAAGCATATTCCTTAGGAATTAAATTAGTAGTTGATGGAATTAAAGGCTGAATTAATTTATAGAAAAAACTGTTTGCAAAAATGCCTTCTACAGGAATAAGAGTCTGTCCATTTGAAATAATGATAATCAACATTACAACTGCAAAACCTTCAACAATTCCTAAAAAGAATCCCAAAGATTTATCTAGACCTTTCATTATATCTCCTTCAAAGGCCTGACCGATTATTGTTTTAATAATCTGAATAACAAGGAATACAACAATAAAAATAAGAAGAAAAGCTGCAAGTAATGCTAAAAATTCATTTTTTACAGTTCCAACTAAAAATGGCTGCAATTTTTTTGCAAAAAGACAACCAATAATTATTCCTGCAATCCATGAAATTTTATTGAAAATCTCTTTAACAAAACCTTTTGCAGCAGCTGTAATTGCAAAAATTAAAATTATAATAATAAAAACTATATCAATTACATTAAACATATATACCTTCTACGAACTAAAGCTGATTATAAATATATTGAGCAATTACGGATACACTCTTTTTTTCACCTACCATCGCTTTAATTTTTTCCTGCATTTCTTTTCTAAAATCTTCATCTAACATTTTTGAAAGTTCATTTTTAAGATTTTCAGAATTTGCCTTGTCACCTAAAAGTACAAGGGCCGAGCCATTTTCTTCAAAGAATTTAGCATTATCAACCTGGTCACCACGAGTACCACTTCCACATAAAGGAACGAGTACACTTGGTTTAGAAAGTACGGCTGCTTCCCAAATAGAGTTAGCACCGGCACGAGAAAGAATAACATCACAACTTGCAACTACATCTGGCATTTCGTTGTAGATAAAAGCAAATGGTTTATAATTTTCACCATACTTTTCTTTTAGTGTTTTTTCCTGATTTTCATTGTTGTTCACAAGGCCGGTTTGATGTACCACAATAAAGTTCTGACATAACCAGTCTAAATTGTCCCAAACTAACTCATTAATCTGTTTAGCACCACTACTTCCCCCAAGGACTAGAAGTACTGGTTTTTCTGGATTATTAATTCCTAAAAATTCCAATCCTTTTTTTCCATTTGCCTGATAAAAAACTGGTCTAACTGGATTTCCAGTAACTACAACTCTATTCTGATCTGCTTGTCCCAATCTTTTTTTAGTTTCTTCATAAGAAACGAACATAGTTTTAGCAGATTTAAAATTTAATCTGTTTGCAAGGCCAAGAGTAAAATCACATTCATGTGTGAAAACTGGAATACCAAGATGTTTTGCAGCTAAACAAGGAGGAACACTTACAAATCCACCTTTAGAAAAAAGCACTGCAGGTTTTGTTTTGCGTAAAACTTTTCTTGCAGAAAAATATCCGCCTACAATTCTGAATAAATCAGTAAAGTTCTGCCATGAAAGATATCTTCGTAATTTACCAGAAGGAATACCATAGAAATTATCTGCAATAGCTTTTCCATCGCTTCCCATGCCTTTTTCAACAATATTTTTATCCATTCCCTTTGAACAGCCAATCCAAATTATGGATAATTCTTTATTATTTTCTTTTGCAATATTTTTTAATTCATCAGCAACAGCTAATCCTGGATAAATATGACCACCAGTTCCACCACCGGTAAAAGCAACAACATTTTCGTTTAATTTCATAGTAATAATATTTTACTATCATTGGGCTATTTTGTCACTAAGGTGATGTATCATTATGACACAATATAAAAACGTTAGATTTTGTACGGATTTTTTTTTAGAAAATTTAAAAAGGCAAAAAAAAACTTCAAACCGAAGTTTGAAGTTTTTTTGCCACAGGTTGGAATCGAACCAACGACATACGGATTTTCAGTCCGGCGCTCTACCAACTGAGCTACTGCGGCGTTGATGTATATTAATATATAGAAATACGTAAAATGTGTCAATAACAAAACAAACAAATTTTCAATTTTTTTTATATTTTTTTTAACTATTTTTAAAGTTCTGAAATTAAACTTGATTTTTAGGGGAAACACCTTATAATTTAGATATGACTTTTCTATTACTTTCACAAAACGACATTTTCTCTAAAGTTATAAATGCTTCAATTCATGAAATTGAAAAAAATGCAAAAATATATTCTTCAGACTTTTCAAAAAAAAGTATAAAAAAACAAATAAAATACTTTGAAAAATTATCTTTAATTTTAATTTTTAAAGAAGAAAATTACCAGCTTTCAAATGAAGATATTACAAATCTTTCCGCATTAACAGGTTATGCTCTTGCAAAAGATGTTCTTATTCTTACAAATATATTTGAACTGGAAGAATTAAATTATTTTCAGAAGGAAAATCTTGTTTTATTAAAATCTAAAAATGATTTTATTGAATATATAAAACAGAAATACGAATCTATTTCCAGCACAGACACAAAACGTCTTTCAAAAAAGAAATTACTTGAAAAAGGTATTCCATTTACTCCAGACTGTTTTGGAACTTATATTGCAAAAGATAAAACAGAAATCTGTAATCTTTTTATTTCTGGCGGCATGGATATAAATTCTCGTGATGAAAATGGAACTCCATTAATCAACATTGCAGTTAGAAATGATAACGAAGAACTTGTTAAAAAATTCATAAAGCTTGGTGCAGATATAAATCTTGTTTCAGAAGACAGAGGATATACACCTGTTATGGATGCAGTTTGGCGCGGAAATCTTGAACTTACAAAGCTTTTTATTAAAGAAGGTGCAGAACTAAATACAATAAATAAAGAAGGACAATCAAATCTTGTACTTGCTGTTGGTGCAGACAGAGTAAAAATTGTAGAAGTTTTAGCAAAAGCTGGTGCAGATCCTGATATTAAAGATCAGATGGGAATGAGTGCATATGGTTATGCTTCTTTGTTCAAAAAAGTAGAAATCCTTAAAATCCTTGAACCTTATCATAAACCACTTTTATGTTAGTTTAATATTTTTCTAATTTTTATATTTTTAATATAAAAAAAGCCCGAATAACTTTGATGGGGTAAGTTATTCGGGCTTAAATATTTGTATTAAATATTAACTATTTTAGCGTTTCAAACTCAAAGCTGTTTCAAGCATTGTGTCTGAAGTCTGAATTGTTTTAGCGTTAGACTGGAAACCACGCTGTGTAACAATCATATCTACCATCTGTTCTGACAAATCAACGTTTGACATTTCCAAAGCACCAGCCATCAAAGTACCTTTTCCTGCAATTCCTGATTCACCAATTTTTGCCATACCAGAGTTATTTGATTCAACAAATGTATTATCACCGGCTTTTTCCAAACCACGATCGTTGGCAAATGTAGCTAAAGCAATTTTACCAATTACACGGCTTGAACCGTTTGTATATACACCAGTAATTGTACCAGATGAATCAATCTTAAAGTTATCAAGATAACCTAATGTATATCCATCCTGATAGAAAGCCTTTGTAGAACTCTGTGAAGCTGACTGTGTAATTGTATTTTCAAAGCTTCCAATTGTACCAAGATCAATATTTAATGTCTGACGATATGGATTTCCATTTGCATCTGGATTTGAATCTGGAACAGTAAATGATGTCTGAAGAACTACTTTTCCAGAAGGATTTGTTACGTTTCCAGCGCTGTCAGTTACAGATTCAAGTGCACCTAAATTACTGAAGTTTACAAGGAATGTATTTCCCATTCCATTTGTATCACCAAGACCAACACGAGTCTGTGTAAAATCTGCATTATTTGCATCTACATTTACAGTAGCTTCCCACTGGTTTGGATTTCCAACTACTCTTCTGAATGAAACAGAAAGAATATGTTCATTACCAAAGCTATCATAAATTTTCTGTTCTGTAGACCAAGTTCCGTTTATAATATCTTCTTCACTTGCTCCCTGTAAAATTTCAGGTGTATTTTTATTTAAGTTACAAGCGAACATTACATTAGTTGTTTCTTTGGCAGGATCTTTTGAACCTACTGGAATAATAAGGTCTGTTGGTGTAGCAGCTGTTGTAATAATCTGCTGACCATTAACATCCTGTGCCATCCACCCCTGTACTCTCATACCATTTGCAGGATTTACCAAAGTACCATTGCTGTCTAAGCTGAATGCACCGTTTCTTGTATAGAAAGTTTCTTCACCACTTTTCAAAACAAAGAAACCATTTCCCTGAATTGCCAAGTCTGTTGAAACACCAGTAGACTGCAAATTACCCTGATTAAAAATATTATCGATTGCAGCTACAGTCATACCAAGACCAATTTCTTTAGGGTTTACACCACCAAGTTCTTCGCTTGGTTTAGCAGCACCCTGCATCTGCTGGCTAATCATATCCTGGAAGTTTACACGTCCACGTTTAAAACCAACTGTATTTACGTTGGAAATGTTATTACCAATTACATCCATTCTAATCTGATGATTCTGCAAACCAGAAACACCTGAATAAAGTGATCTCATCATAAAGCGTTTTCTCCTTCTCTCCACCCGTTAGTTGGCATAAATAGCCGCAATTTTGTTTATATCATAACGCATACCGTTAACGATAACTTCAGGTTTTTCCCCTCGAACAGTTCCCTGAACTACGCCTCTAACAGTTGCGTCTCCCACATTCAATTCCACAGTTTTTCCTAATGTAGAAGTAGCTGTTGTTTCTGTAATATAATTAGCCATCTTCTCAAAGGAAGTACTCATGTTTGTCATCTGTTCCAACGAACTGAACTGTGCCATCTGAGCAATAAACTCAGTATTTTCCATTGGTTCTGTTGGATCCTGATTTTGCATTTGTGTAATAAGGAGCTTTAAAAAGTCATCCTTTCCCAACTCATTGGAAGTTTTTCTTCCGTTTACCTCATTCTGCTTGTTGTAGAAATCTACAGCCTGATCAACTGCAAGTTTTTCCGAAGCAGACATTTGTGTGTTTAGTGTTCCCATCATTACCTCACTCACAATATATCGTCACCTTATGCAACGATGTTTATCGAATAATTATCATTTTTTGAAGAAATTAATTCATTTATCTGTGAATCAATTACATCAGAAGCTGAATCATTATTTCCGTATATTTTTTTAGCCATAAAACTTCCTTCATCAAACTGATTTGTAAAGTTCTGGCTGTTATTACTTGAATTATTGTTGTATGAAACATTAAAATCTGCTGCATCAAAACCATTTTTTATGAAAGCTTCACGCAATGTCTGAGCATTATCTTTAAATACTTCCATTGCTTCTTTTGTTGCAACAACTATATGACCATTTACTGTTTTTCCATCAAGAGAAAGATGAATTTTTACATTTCCTAAATCATCTGGATGTAAAACAAGATTAATAGTTCCCTGATCATTATTTTTAAGAATAATGCTTCCTGTTTTTACAAATTCCGGAACATTCTGCTGAACCTGATTATTCAACATTGCCTGGAAATTTGAATTATCTGCAGCAGCTGTCTGATTATTCAAAGAAAGAATATTGTCTTCGCTAACCTGGTTTGCATAATCCATAGTAATAGTTGCAGTATTTTCATTGTTAATTTTTACATCAATATTCATTTTTACAGCTTTTTTGTCTGAATTATCTTTTTCTACAGGTTCAGTTCTTAAATCTTTAACTGTAATTTTTCCGTCTTTATCTAATTTTGTAATTTTTTCTGATTTATCTGATTTTTTAACCGAATTTTCTTTAGAAAAACTTACATTTTTTTCATTTTCATTCTTTTTTATAGAGGCAACATCAATCTTTTCTTCAGTTTTTTCACCAGAAGATTTTTTATTTTTAATTGATTTTAATTCTTCATTATTTTCAATCTGATTTAATAATTCATTTGCTATCAACTGTTCAGATTCAACTGAAATTTCATCCTGAACTTTTACTTCAACATTTTCTTTTTTAATAGAAAGTTCAAGTTTTTCATTAATTTCAGGTTCATTTTCTTCAGACTGTACAATAATAGCATTATTAATCTGCATTTCTACAGGAACTTTTTTATCTGAATCTTCTTCTACAACTTCTTCAGTTTTAAGAGTTTCTTCCTGTTTTTCAGATTTTTTTACTTTTTCGTCAGCAGTTTTTGTTTCAGTTTTTTCTTCTTTTACAGTTTCAACTTTATTTTCTTCTTTAATTGGAGTGTTATTCTGAGAAATGTTTTTTTCAGCATCAAAGTCAATTTTATTTTCAATATTTGCTTTGTTAATTAAAGCTTCAAACGAAACCTTAGTTTCATTATTTTCTTTCTGTGATGTCTGATTAGATTTTGAATTTTCTAATTCTTGTAATTGTGAATTATAAGAAATGTCAGTAACTAAAGCCTGCATTGGCAATACCTCCAACGTATAACATTAAAGGATTGCCTGTCTTTGGTACTAATCCAAGGAGTCTGGTTTGTTTATAAGTTTCCTGTTTATCTGTGCAGCTCTTTCTGCAGGCATTAAGGAAGTCCAGTAAGCTACCATGGAAGCTTTTCCTTCAGCAGCAGCCATTTCTTCTACCTTTCTCAAAATGTCTATAACATCCTGATCATTCATGGCAACAAGAATGTCTACAGCCGCTTCAGGTCTCATACCATTAAGGGTATTAGCAATCTGTTCAATGTTTACATTTTTAGTATCGTATTTTTCTACAATAAGTTTAAAGTTTTCTTCTCTTTCTTCTTGATTTTTTTGTCTTTCAGCTAATTCTTCAGCAATTTGTGCATTCAACTGTTCTGCTGAAACTATATCAGCTTCTCTTTTTTCAAGTTCTTCTAACTGAATTGTAAGAGCTTCTTTTTGTTTGTTGAGTCTGTCTTCGTCAAGATTTTTTACAAGAGGTTTTGTCTGAGTTGATGTGGAAGATGTTTGAGGTTCTTTGCCTGCTGCTTTATAAACTGGGGAAAATATTGATTTTACATGAACTACACCTAAATAGTCGAACCACAAAAGTCCGCCTAAAACAAGAATAATTATGATTAAAAGAAGAATAAATGATTTTCCTAAGTTTTTCTTTACAGACATTTTCCCCTCACTTTACTAAATTATACCATAAAATGGGATTTTTTGTATATAAAATCCCATCTATGCAGGTATAAATCTTAGTCTATTAAGCCTGCAATAGCAGCACCTAAAGTAATATCGTTATCACAAGAAGTAATTCTCCAGAAAATACCAAGTTCTTTTGTAAGAATTTCATCCAGATAACCGTGAACTCTTTCTTTAATCATAAAAGTCTTAAAGAATGTTGTTCCATCACAAAGCATACAAATTGGTTTTGAAGCAATTTTTCCTGCATTTGTCTGAATAGCACATGCAATTAAAATAGCGGCAGCATAACGTGCAGAACGTTCTACAATTGCATCAAGAATCTGGAACATTTTGTCAGAATCTTCATCTGTTCCCAATTCTACAGCAATTTTTCCAAGTACATTGTCTGTATTATAAGGACCGTGAAGATACTGGTCCATCTGAATAAGAGTAAGAACTGGAAGTTTTAAGATTGCTTCATTAACTTTTTCAGTAAAAAGCCCGTCTTTTGCAGCAGCCTGCAAAGCATACCATGAAACAGGACCAAGATAAGCACCTGAACAAAGTTTTTCCAAAAGGAAAGTTCCAGGTTTTGTTGTAGTTTTATCAAATTCAATATCAAAATCAGAACGATTTACACTTAAGAATTTTCCGCTTTCACAAACAATAATCTGCTGGTCAATTTTACATTCATCACAAGAAGGCTGAATATAAGCAGCATTCATACCTGTTCCAAGAATGTATCCAATATATGAGGAATAACGATCAGCATCTGTAGCACAAGCAGCTCCAGCAAGTAAAGCTGCAACTGTATCATTACACAAAGAAATACGTTTAATAGAATTCCATCCGTTTGCTGTAAGTTCTTCTACAAGACATTTACCAATTTCGCAACCAACAACTTCTGGTGCTTTTACTTCTTTAGAAAATCCTAAAAGAACACCATCTCCGTTTTCTTTAATTGTCATAGGATATGAAAAACAGAAACCAATTCTGTCAGCTTTGTTTTTAAGATGTTCAAGATTTTTAGCAAACTGAGCAAAAAATTCCTTTTTAGA
Organism: Treponema sp.; assembly: GCA_024402655.1. Classification (GTDB taxonomy): domain Bacteria; phylum Spirochaetota; class Spirochaetia; order Treponematales; family Treponemataceae; genus Treponema_D. The sequence goes on from JAKSTH010000002.1 coordinate 55,359, forward strand.
AAGTTCCTTTTCAACACCAGGCATTTTTGTTTTTTCCATATCAGAAATTTGTGGAACACCGTTAGCATCGAAAGTTACAAGACATGAACGGAAGTTTGTACCACCGGCATCAATAACAATAACAGATTTTCCTTTAGCAGAAGATGCAGGAGGATTACAGAAAGTTCTAATCATATCCTGATTTGCTGGTTCTTTTTTAAGACCTTTAATCATATCTTCTCTAATTGCCTGAGCAACAGATAAAATATCTACATGATTTACAAAATTGTGACGTGCAAGAAATGCTGAAACTGAATTATTCATTTTTAAAAATTCCTAAAATTTTATAATGTTTATATTCTATTATTATAATATTTATTGAAGTAAATAGCAAATAGTGGAAAAACATATTCTCAACTCACCTATTTTTTGTTATATTTTTATTACCTTATGATAGATCTTGAAACTCTTAAAGATGAATTAAATCCACAACAGTACAGAGCTGTTACAACAACAGATGGTGCAATTTTAATTATTGCCGGTGCTGGAAGTGGTAAAACTCGTGTTATTACATTCCGAATAGCTCATATGCTTGATAAAGGTATTCCTCAAAGTCAGATTCTTGCATTAACTTTTACAAATAAAGCTGCAAAAGAAATGGAAACCAGAATTAAGGAATTAACACAGCGAAAATTGCAGAATCTTACAGTTTCAACATTCCACGCTTTTGGAGTAAAAGTTCTTCGTGCTGATATAGATAAACTTGGCTATAGAGAAAATTTTAGTATTTATGATGAAACCGACCGTGTTGCACTTATTAAAGAATGTGGTCGCGAATTAAAATATTCTCCAGACGCTATGGATATTTATATGATTGGTAATCTCATTTCAAATATCAAAACAGGACGCAAAAATTGGGAAACTTCTAATGACATGTACCGTCCTTTGTACGAAAGCTATCAGGAAGGCCTAAAACTTTATAATGCTGTTGATTTTGACGACCTTATTGTTCTTCCTATAAAGCTTTTTAAAGAATGCCCGGAAGTGCTTGCAAAATATAGAGATCGTTTTAAATACATTATGGTAGACGAATTTCAAGACACAAGTCACCAGCAGTATGAATTAATGCATTTACTTGCAGATAAAAATGTTGCTGTAGTTGGTGATGATGATCAGTCTATTTACAGCTGGCGTGGTGCTGACTATCAGAATATTATTAACTTTGAAAAAGATTTTGATGTAACAGAAATCCGCCTTGAACAAAATTATCGCTCTACAGAAACTATTCTTGAAGCTGCAAACGGTGTAATTGCCCATAATACAAACAGAAAAGATAAAAAATTATGGAGCGGTAACGGTGGCGGAAAACCAATTGAAATTTTTATGCCAGAAAATGAAAGTGATGAAGCAGATTTTATAGCAGAAAGCATCTTGGGAATTGCAGCCGAAGAACGCCGTAAATATGACGAATTTGGTGTTTTAATGCGGGCAAATACTCAGAGCCGATGGATAGAAGAAGCATTCCTTCAGTCAAATATTCCATATGTTATGAGTGGTGGTACTTCATTTTTCGAGCGCAAAGAAATTAAAGATATTATCAGTTATCTTCGTGTTATTGCAAATCATGACGATGATATTAACCTTTTACGCATTATTAATACCCCTCGCCGTGAAATTGGCCGTGTTACCATTCAGCTTTTAAATGATGTGGCTGAAAAAAATGGATGTACTTTATGGAATGCTATAGATTATTGTCTCCATGCACAGGATTCAGCAGCAACAGAAAGTGTTAAAGAAAATTTACAAATTTTTGTAGATATAATTGAAAATCATAGACAAAAACTTTTAAGTGGTCGTGGTCTTTCTCAAAAAGTTCGTCAAATGGTAGAAGATATTAATTACAAAGATTATCTAATAACTGAATATTCAAAAAGTGAAAAAGCTGTTCGTTTTAAACTTTTGAATATTGAAAGTCTTATAAATTCCATGGAAGTTTGGGAAAACGATCCAGATAATACTAATCCAAATCTTTTTAATTATTTAAATAGAATTACACTTATTTCCCGCGATAATGGTGATGATGAAAATGACAAAGGAAAAGTAAATCTTATGACAATTCATGCGTCAAAAGGTTTGGAATTTCCAGTTGTATTTATTGCAGGTGCAGAAGAAGGTCTTATTCCACATGCCCGCTCTGTAGAAGAAAATAACGGGGATGTGGAAGAAGAAAGACGACTTTTTTATGTTGCAATTACAAGAGCAAGAGATAAACTTTTTATTTCAAGCTGCAGAAAAAGACGCCACATGCAGATGGTTCGTGAATGTGAACCAAGCCGTTTTTTAGATGAAATTCCATCTAATCTGGTTGAATACCATGAACCAAAGCAAATTACAGAAGAAGAAACACATGCCATGCTTTCAGATTTCCTTGCAGATCTGAAAGCACGATCATAATTCTTTAGAAAGCAATACCTATCATTAAATCAAAGCGTGAACCATTATAGAATGAATACTTGTAAGTTGCAGACAAGTCAAAATGATCCAAAATAAGATTGATTCCAACTTCTGGTACAGCTGCAAGAATTGGTTCGGTTTCACAAATATAACCTGATTGTACAAAAACATCAGAAGAATCCACAATTTCTGCAAAATAATGCTGGTCTACTATATCAAGACCACAACCAAGCATAAGCCATGTATGTGGAACTGTCTTTATTGTAAGACCACCAGAAATATTAATTATACTGTCGTATGCAAAAACAGGATCTTTTGCATAATATTTTTCAAAATAATATGAATCATTAAGATTTACTCTGTTAGAAGAATCTGTTCCAGCAAAATATCCAATATCGCTATCTAACCAGTTTGGCTGCTGGTAAGAAAATCCACCATAAGCACCAACTGTTTTTCCAGAATAAATATAGTAACCGCCCCATCTTGTATAATCAGGTACACCACAAGAAAGCATAATACTATGTCTTCCATAAGTTCTGTCTTTTAATGGGTTTGCAACATTATCTCTGTCGCTTCTAGAAAAATAAAAGTCAATAAATTCATTTTTTGAAACTGTAAAACGAACTCTATAATCTGGTCCAGAACCAGCTGGAACTGAAAATGAACCTCTATATGAACTGCCTGTTACAACAGTTGATGTAAGGCTTGAAGGTGTAGTTGAATTATAATTTCTGTTTGTACTGCTAGAAGAAGATGAATTACCACCATCTACAATAACCCAATTGAATACAGGAGCTGGAGTTATAACAGTTGTTCTTCTAGATGGTGCAACAGAAGGTACTCTAGATGAAGAAGAAGGTGTTCTTGAAACTCTGCTGGAAGAAGAACTTGAAGATTTTGATGAAGAAGATGTTGTTGCGTTACAAATTTCAGCAAGTGTTAAAGCACACAGACAAGTTGCTCCAGCTATTAAACATGCTTCTGCAGTAGTTATAGCATCAGTTGGAATTGATGAAGAAACAGAAGTTGTTGTTGTATTTGAATAAGCTGAAGCAGTATTTTCAATCCATGTATCTGTATCAAAATTACCATAGTAAGTTTTAATACAATCCTGACGCATTAAATAATCTGGATCTGTAATATTATCAAGACTAAAATTATATTTTAAAACATCATCTTTAAGTTCAGCGCCAATTGTAATTGCCATTCCATTATCTGCGATTACTGTCTGCTGAAGATTTCCGCTTGCATCTGTTGATATCTGATTATAAGAAACTTTAACTGGGGAAACCGATACTTTAGCTGCAAAAACTAAATTACCAACGGCCAGACCGGCTAAAATCATCATAAGTTTCTTCATAATTATTCTCCCTTAATTTTGTTTAATAAACAAATTATAAATCATTAAAAAAATTATTTCATAAGAAAATAATAAGAAAACACTAAGAAACCAAGCCGGTCCGGTTAATTATTAAACACGATATTTAATCTTTTTACCTGTTCCCTCATAAAGCTTTTTACGCTGTTCTGCAATCTGAGGATCAGAAATATAATCATCAAAGCTCATCATACGGTCAATTACACCATTTGGAGTAATTTCAACAATACGGTTTGCAATAGACTGAATAAATTCATGGTCATGAGAACTGAACAAAAGAACGCCTGGGAAAGCAATTAAACCTTCGTTCAAAGACTGAATTGCTTCAAGATCAAGATGGTTTGTTGGGTCATCCATTGTGATACAGTTGGCACCAGAAAGCATTAATTTTGAAAGCATACAGCGAACTTTTTCACCACCGGAAAGAACCTTTACTTTTTTCAGCGATTCATCACCACTAAAGAGCATACGACCAAGGAATCCACGAACATATGCATCATCCTGTTCTTTTGAATACTGTTTAAGCCATTCAGTAATATTGTAATCATTTGCAAAACTGTCAGCATTATCGCGTGGTAAATAAGTTTGTGAAGTTGTCTGTCCCCAAGCAAATTCACCAGAATCTGCTTTTTTAACTCCATTTACAATATCAAATAAAGCTGTAACTGAATTGTGCTCAATACCAACAAAAGCAATTTTGTCTGTACGGTTTACTGTAAGACTAAAATTATCCAAAAGTTTATTTCCATCTGAATCTGTATAATTTAAGCCTTTAATTTCAAGAACATTATTTCCAATTTCACGATCTGCTTTAAAGTTTACATATGGGAACTTACGGGTAGAAACTGGAATTTCTTCAAGACTGTCTGCAAGTTTATCGTAAATCTTTTTGCGAGAAGTAGCCTGTTTAGCTTTAGAAGCGTTAGAACTGAATCGTAAAATGAATTCACGAAGATCTTTCATTTTTTCTTCAGTCTTTTTCTGCTGGTCGTGAGCCTGGCGCTGCATTACCTGAGTCATCTGATACCAGAAATCATAGTTACCAGAGAACTGAGTAATTTTTCCAAAGTCAATATCACAAATATATGTACAAACTGTATTCAAAAAGTGACGGTCATGGGAAACTACAATAACTGTATTTTCAAAATCCAAAAGGAAGTTTTCAAGCCATGTGATTGATTCAATGTCCAAACCGTTTGTAGGTTCATCAAGTACCAGAGCATCTGGATTACCATAAATAGCCTGTGCAAGTAAAACACGAACTTTCTGGCTTTCATCCAAATCACTCATCATTTTATCGTGATATTCTTCTTCAAGTCCAAGACCAGAAAGCATCTGTTCAATCTGATTTTCAGCCTCGTATCCACCTAATTCACCAAATTCCCCTTCAAGTTCAGCAGAACGAATACCGTCTTCTTCTGTAAAATCTTCTTTGGCATAAATGGCATCTCTTTCTTTAGAAACTTCATAAAGTTTTGGGAAGCCCATCATAACTGTATCTTTTACAGAATATTCATCAAAAGCAAAGTGGTCCTGTTTTAATACAGCCATTCGTTCTCCTGGTGTCATAAAAATTTCACCAGAATCTTTTTCCAATTCACCAGACAAAAGCTTTAAGAAAGTTGATTTACCAGCACCATTTGCACCAGTAATACCATAACAGTTGCCTTTATTAAATTTAAGATTTACATCTTTAAACAAAGGTTTCTCGCTAAAAGAAACACTAACATCACTTACTGTAATCATTGTTCGTACCTCATAAAATTAAGAATTAAAAATTAAGAATTATTTTTTTCCAAACAATGACTTAATTTTCTGCCATAATGACTTCTTCTGTGGAGCAGCAGGCTTTTTATTTTCTTTATAGTTCTTACCATTTTTGTTGTAATTTTTATTACCATTTTTGTTATAAGAACCTTTTCCATTTTTATAATTACCGTTTCTATTATCTTTACGGTAATCATTTTTCATCTTTCCTTTTTCATTATTCATTTGAGCAGCATAAGCATCTTTATAAAGCTTCATGCGTTCTTCATAAGAAAGACCTTCGAGTTTTGCAGGATCAATATATGGTCTCTTGTTTTTATTGTAACTACCCTTTCCTTTTCCACCTTTTTTGTAATCACCAGATTTGTAATCTTTTTTATAACCATCTTTGTGATAATTATCTTTTTTATGGTAGTTTCCATGATTGTTTTTATTATGATAGTCACCATTGCGGCCTTTTTTATATCCACCACGGTTATCGTATTCATCATCTCCACGCCAGTCTTCTGTCTTAATATAAACACCAGCAGATTTATCTTCTTCCATCTGATCTGGATATGCTACTTCAGCTGGAATCTGCATTTCTACATAGCGTTCAATTGCTGGAAGATTGTAAACATCCTGTTCAGAACAGAAAGTATAAGCTTTACCAGATTTTCCTGCACGAGCTGTACGACCAATACGATGAACATAATTTTCTGCTTCTACAGGAAGGTCATAGTTAATAACCATTTCAAGATCATTTACATCAAGACCACGGGCAGCAACATCAGTAGCAACTAAAACTGGAATTTCTCCGGCTTTAAATGAATTGATTACTTTAAGACGTTTAGACTGAGGCAAATCACCAATAATAAAATCAGCTTTAATATCATTTAACTGAAGACGTTTTGCAACAACTTCGCAGGAACGTTTTGTATTACAGAAAATGATTGCTGTTTTTGGATTTTCATGTTTAAGAATACCAATCAAAAGCTTCATTTTTTCATCGCTGGAAACGTGAAGCAGCTGCTGGTCAATTTCACTTACAGTAATATTTTCTGCTTCAATAGTGATTTCTACAGGATCTCTTGTATATTCCCAGGCAAGATTTTTTACATAAGAGTTTAATGTAGCAGAGAACAACATTGTCTGTCTCTGTTCTGCTTCTGGCAAATTCTTAAGAATCTGGCGCAAGTCAGGATAGAATCCCATATCAAACATGCGGTCTGCTTCATCAATTACAACAAAGTATGATGATGACAAGTCAAGATTTTTTCCTTCGATTAAGTCAATAACACGACCAGGAGTTCCAACAAGAATATCAACACCTTTTTTAAGAGCGGCAATCTGTTTTTCATAACCTACACCGCCATAAACACTGAATGCTTTAAGACCTGAATCTCCAACAAGAGTTTTAGCTTCTTCTTCAACCTGAACAGCAAGTTCACGAGTTGGAACCAGAACAAGAACTTTTTTTCCTGCATTTTCTTCTTTTGCAAGACGTTCCTGAATAATAGAAATTAAATAAGCAGCTGTTTTACCAGTTCCAGTCTGAGACTGAACATACAAGTCACTACCATTGCCTGAAGCTTTGAGCACTTCTTCCTGAACCGGAGTACAGCTAACATAACCGGCAGCTTCAATTCCGTGCAACAGTTTTTCATTAAGATTGAATTCTGTAAAATTCATATATATTTCCTTTCTGCCCATTGGGCAATCTATTTTTTCCGAATGACACACAGGTCATTGGTTTTATTGCGAATCATTAATAGTAGAAATATACCATTTTTCGAGTCTTATGTGAAGTTATGGGAAATTTTAGAAAAAAATAACATTAATAATGTGGAGGTTTTCTGTTTGGAATATCACCTTCAGCAGCACTAATCAATTCTTTTATTTTTTCAGCCATAAGTCTATTTTCGGCTTTTAGTCTTTCAATATCTTTTGTCTGCTGAACCGCAACTTCCTGAATCTGATTCACAAAATCTTCCATGTAGGCAAGTTTTATTTCCAGGTTATCTAATCTTTCATCAATATTCATGTGCACATTATAAACTTTTTTTTCTTTATATGATACACTGTAATCATGGAAAATAAATTAGCTTATCAATCAGAATTGTTTGGAAACAGACTTAGAAAAAAATACAAAGAACTTAGAAAATGGGCCCGAAAAAATAGAATTACCTGCTATCGTCTTTATGATAGAGATATTCCAGAAATTCCAGTAAGTTTAGATTTATATGAATTTTTACCTTCTGATATTTCCACTCCACTTGAATGCGCAAGATTTCTTTCCGATCAGAATAACAGACTTTCTGCCAACGACCCTTCAGTTGATGCTGAAATAAAAGAACGAACATATGCAGTTTTATATTTATATGAAAGACCTTACGAAAAATCTGATGAAGAAGAACAGGAATGGATGAATGCCATTGCAGATTCTGCGTGCCAGGTTTTAGGAATTAATAAAAATCACATAATTCAGAAAATGCGCAAACATCAGAAAGGCAAAGCCCAGTATGAAAAAGAAGAGATTTCTGAAAATACTAGTTTAGATTCAGAATTAATTCAGGAACAGGGACAACTTTTTAAAATTAATCTTACATCTTATCTTGATACAGGTCTGTTTTTTGACCATCGGCCTTTACGTTCAGTTGTTCGTGATGAATGCAGCAATAAATCAGTTTTAAATCTTTTCTGTTATACAGGAAGTTTTAGTGTATATGCAGCACAGGGAAATGCACGACGAGTTGAATCTGTAGATTTATCTAACACTTATTTAGACTGGGCAAAAGAAAACTTAAAGAATAATGGTTTTAAAGATAATTCAAAATACATTTTTACCAGAGCCGATTGTATTGAATATCTTAAACAAAAAGCTTTAGCTGCCAAATCTGGTGAACTTAAAAAAACAGATTACTATGATTTGATTATTCTTGATCCACCAACCTTTTCTAACAGTAAAAATACTTTCAATGTTTTAGACATTAATAAAGACTGGCCACAGCTTGTAAAAGACTGTACAAATATTTTAACTCCAGGTGGAACTCTTTATTTTTCCACTAACAGTGAACGCTTAAAATTTGACCCCTCACAACTTCCTCAAGTTACAATTGGCGGACAAAAAATCCAAACAACAGACATTACTGCGCAAACAATTCCAAATGATTATGTAGGTACAAAATGTCATCGCTGCTGGAAAATTACAGTTGCCAATTAATCTGGTAAATAAATATTTAAAATAAAAAAGGCAGCTTAAAAGTCAATTAAAAAACTTTTTAGGCTGCCTGTTTAGTAATTACAAATTAAGCAACTACAAACTTATTTGTTTTCTGCTTTAATACCATAACGTTTGTTGAAGCGGTCAATACGTCCTGCTGTATCAACAAGTTTCTGTTTACCTGTATAGAATGGGTGACAAGCTGAACAAATTTCAACGTGAATGTTTTCTACTGTTGAACGTGTTTCAATAACATTACCACAAATACATGTGATTTTTGTAATTTTGTAGTCTGGGTGAATTCCCTTTTTCATTTGTATAACTCCTATAATCTTGCCCGATATTACGCCCGGCTGCCCCTAGCTTGTCCCAAAATAGAACTACTATCATTTCGCCACCGTCAACTTATTATTATAAATAATATCACAAGACGAATACTTAATTATAAAAGAAAAATGAATACTTAATCAATACCTATTAATTTTTCATTTTTCATCAATAATTTTTAATTTTATTATTCTCCAGTACCAACGTTCATGCTGGCAAGGAAAGCTTCATTTGTTTTACTTTTCTTCATGCGGTCAAGAATAAGTTCTGTAATATCAATATCTTCCATTGGTCCAAATACTTTTCTAAGTACCCAGATTTTCTGAAGTTCATTTTCTGTAAGAAGCAATTCTTCTTTACGAGTTCCAGATTTTTTAATATTAATAGCTGGGAACAAACGACGTTCTGCAAGTTTTCTATCAAGATTAATTTCTGAGTTACCAGTACCTTTAAATTCTTCAAAGATAACTTCATCCATTCTTGAACCAGTTTCAATAAGAGCTGTAGAGATAATTGTTAAAGAACCGCCTTCTTCAACATTACGAGCAGCACCAAAGAATCTCTTAGGTTTGAACAATGCATTAGAATCAACACCACCAGAAAGAACCTTTCCCGATGTCTGAACTGTCTGGTTATAAGCACGGGCAAGACGAGTAATTGAGTCCAAAAGAATTACAACATCACGCTTGTGTTCTACAAGACGTTTAGCTTTTTCTAATACCATTTCTGCTACCTGTACGTGACGTGTTGCCTGTTCATCGAATGTAGAAGAAATTACTTCACCTTTAATAGCGCGTTCCATTTCAGTTACTTCTTCAGGACGTTCATCAATTAAAAGAACAATTAAATATACTTCAGGATTATTTGTTGTAATGGCATTAGCAACTTTCTGCATAAGGATTGTTTTACCAGCTTTTGGAGGAGCAACAATCAAAAGACGCT
>JAKSTH010000020.1 GCA_024402655.1 Treponema sp.
CCAGACATTTCACGAAGAGCCTGTGCCCAGCGTGATGTTGAGTCAGCAAGCAACAATACGTGTAAGCCCATCTGGCGGTAATATTCAGCCAAAGTAACTGATGTATAAACTGAAGCTTCACGAGAAGCAACAGGCATTGATGAAGTATTACAAATGATGATTGTTCTTTCCATCAATGAACGACCAGTTCTTGGGTCTTTAAGTTCTGGGAACTCTTTAATTGTTTCTACAACTTCACCGGCACGTTCACCACAAGCAGCAATAATTACGATATCAACGTCTGCGTTACGTGATGTTGTGTGCTGAAGAACTGTTTTACCAGCACCGAATGGACCTGGAATACAGTATGTACCACCCTTAGAAACTGGGTAGAAAGTATCGATAAGGCGAACCTGTGTAACCATTGGTTCAGATGGAGCAAGACGTTCAGCATAACAGTCAACTGCACGTTTTACTGGCCATTTGAATGCCATTTTCAAGTCATGAGTATTGCCTTTTTCATCTTTTACTACAGCAATTTTTTCTTCGATTGTATAGCTTCCTGCTGGAGCAACAGATACAACTTCGTACATTCCAAGTAAATCAAAAGGAACAAGAATTTTATGAGTAAATGGACCTTCTGGAACAGAACCGATAGAGTCACCTCTAACAACCTTGTCTCCAGGTTTTGCAGTTGGAGTCCAGTCCCATTTTTTATCTTTTGGAAGAGGATCTACATAAACACCTCTTTCAAGGAAGAAGCCAGCTTTTTCTGCAACTAAAGGAAGTGGGTTCTGCAAACCGTCGAATGTCTGACCAAGAAGACCTGGTCCTAATTCTGCACAAAGAAGATCACCAATTAAATCAACTGAGTCACCTGCTTTAATGCCCTGTGTCATTTCGAAAATCTGCATTTGGGCTTTATTTCCGCGAATACGGATAATTTCACCTCTAAGCTTTTTTCCATCAACATTAACATAGCCTACTTCATTCATAGAAACAGTACCTTCGAATTCGATAGTTACCATGTTTCCATTAATGCCGACTACTTTTGCTTTTGTATCCGTCATCTATTTTTCTCCTAGTATTTCGTCGTAAATTTTATGATAAGAAGCTTTTCCGTTTTCAACTTCGAACTTACGCATACGTTCAACAAGCAATAACTTAAGACCATAAGCATAAACTGCATCAATTGAAAAACCGTCTAAAGGTTTAATTTCCTCTAAAAGCTTAATTCTATATTCATACAAAAATTGTTCTGCAGAATAAGGACTATCCATTCCAACAGCAGTTCTTGCCGCACCAATTATATCTGCAGTACAACCAGCTGGAAGTGTATAAGATTCCTTTTTCATGCGCTGAGCTCTAATTTGAGCCAATGCAAAACGTAAATTACGTTCTTTTTCATACCAAGTATCAAGGAACTGTGAACCTGTAGCAGAAAGATCTTTTGGTGGAACCAGAGAAAGTTCATTCAAAATAATCTTTTCTTTTTCAGAAACAAAACGTGAACATAATTCACGGAACTGTTCACCATTTAAAGGTAAAGCAGTTTTACTTTCTGAAGGAGAGATATTTGGTAATTGTGAAACCAAATAATAATAAGCCACTAGTTCTGTCCTTTTGCAGCTTCTTTCATTAAGCCGGCAACTTTTGGATTAAGGTAAGCTGAGAACATCTGAGCAAGACTTTCAGCAGAATAATCATAATAAGCAGCGCCATTATTTACACCAATTTTAAAGCCTGCAGTCATTGTTTTATCAGGTTTAATTTCTAAGCCTTTTGCAATTTCAGCTTTCAGTTCAGAAGTTAATGATGATTCCAAATCTTTCAAATCTTTTTCGCTTAACAAAACTGACAGTTCAGATGTATCAGAATTTTTACCCCACGCTTTTACAGTTTCTGGAATAAGTTTTGCTAAAACATCTTTTGACATAGCTTTTTCTGTTTCTGCATTTACGATTGAATCTAACTGTTTAACAAGTGAATCTTTAAAAGAAAGAAGCATGTTACGTCCAGCCTGAATAATAGCTTCTTCGCTAGATTTTTCCATTCTTTCTGTTTCTGATTTTGTATTTTTAATAATATCTGCAGCTTTAGCTTGAGCATCGGCAATAATTGCTTTTGCTTTTTCTTCTGCATCGGCGATGATTTTACCAGCTTCAGTTTCAGCTGCTGTAACACCATCTTTTTTGATTTTATCAATCAGTTCTTGTAACTGAACATCCATTGCATTACCTCACAAAATACTCAAAAATTTGTCCCTATAATTTTACCCCTAAATAAATGAGAATTCAATAAAAAAACTTGAATTTTGGAAAATATACAAAGATAAGAAAGTAAAAAAAATGTCATTTCGAAAGCAGAAGGAGATTTCTCCACTACGGTCGAAATGACATTTATTTGATGTTCAAATTATATTGTCTTTGAACTTTTAGTTTAGTTTTTGAAAGAGTAAACTGTCTTTGATTTCATTTTCTGGCCTGGCTGTAAAATACAGGTTGGGAATGATTTCTGATTTGGTGTATCTGGGAATGCCTGTGTTTCAAGACAGAAAGCATCATGAGCAGCATAAGTTACTCCGTCTTTGCCAGGAATACCACCAATATAGTTACCAGTATAGAACTGACATCCTTCCATATTTGTATAAACAGACATTTCACGACCAGAAACAGGTTCTTTTACAGTACAGAATTCAACTAAATCAGTTGCATCCAAAGGAAGTCCACACTGAGCATCTTCTGGATCATACATTTCTGTTACATAACAGTGATCGTATCCTACACCAACTGCACCAATTTCTTTTCCAATTACTTTTTCAGATGTAAAGTCAAATGGAGTTCCAGCAACATCAAGCAAAGTTCCAGTTGGAATCAATTTATCACTTACTTCAAGAACTTTTGTAGAATTCATCTGAAGTGTATGATTTTCAATAGTTCCTTTTCCTGCAAGATTAAAATATGCATGATTTGTAATATTAATTGGAGTTGCTGCATCAGTTTCTGCAGTATAATAACATGTAAGATTATTATTATTGTCCAAAATATAAGACACTTCGATTGTACAATTTCCTGGGAAGCCCTGTTCTCCATCTGGAGAGAATTTAGTAAATTTTACACCAGCGTAATTTTTACCTTTAATTGCTTTTCCAGTCCACATCATTTTGTCATAACCAGCGAAACCACCATGAAGTGTATTTGGACCATCATTTTTGTCTAAAAGATATTCTTTTCCGTTCAAAGAAAATTTTGCTTCTCCAATACGGTTAGCAAAACGACCAACTACTGCACCAAAACAATATTTATAGTTGATATATCCTTCTAATGTAGAAAAACCAGCCAAAACATCAGTTTTAGAACCGTCTTTGTTATTTAAGCAGATACTTGTTAAAGTACAGCCATAATCTGTTGCAGAAAAAGACATGTTATCATTTTTTACTGTAAACAAATTAACTTCTGTACCATCGCAAAGTACACCAAAAGTTTGTTTTGTAACTTTCATATTTACCCCTTATTTATAGCATATCTATTATAAAATCTACTTCTGTTATTGAGCAAGATAAAGCTGTAGCAATCTCGTCACTTTTATAACCTTGTCTGTGTAAATCAATAACTTTTGATTTTAAAGTTACAGGCTTTTCTATTTCCTGAATGGAATTAATTATCATAGGAGATTCCTGTGGGTATCCAACAGGCTGAGAAAGAATATTATCTTCAGTAATCGGAACAGGTTTATCTTCATACATTTGAGTATTAATTAAAGGAACCTCTTTATATGCAGCTCCATCTGGTGTAATTGTTGTTTCATCTTTTAATACTGTTTCTGAAACTTCCTGACTAAATAAATCCTGTTGAATAGAAGGTGATATTTCATAAGAAGTTTCCGAGTTATACTGTCTTGAAGCAGCCTGAGTATTTTTAAGATAAGAATTAATTTGTGAATTTGTCAGTGACTTTCTTTTTACAGGAGCTGCAGGTTTAGGAGCAGCTTTTGTTTCTGGTATAGCAAAACTTTCCTGTATTGTTGATGTTGCTTTTGAAACTTTTTCAGATTCAGCAATCATTGAACGAAGACGCATGGAAGCTTCTGAAAACATTCCAATTTTTTTATCAGCTTCATCAAGCAGGTTTCTAATGTTTTTAGAAGCTTCACGAACAAGATACATATCTCTGTCAGTAACCTGATCAATATCCTGTACCATTTTATTCATTTGAGTCTTTGTTTTTTCAACAATTTTATCTGTGCTAAAAATTTTTTTGAATCTAATAAAAAATATAATCCAGCAGACTATATTAAAAAAGGTAAGAAATACTATTAGATATGTCAATTTTTACCTCGTAATATCTATGATTGAACCAATTGCAGGGGTTGGAGCAGCTTTTCTTGGAGGATAATTATCATCTCCATTATCTTCTTTCTTTTTTTGCTGGCGGCTCATAAACCCTTGAGCAGAACCATTTCCTCTACCATTGGAATTAACAGTATCTGCTTTTGAATTATCGTTGTTTGTAATTTGAACTTTTGTAGAGTTTTCCAGATTCTGCTGTGACTGTTTAACTTGTTGAACTGAACTTGAAACCTGCGCAGCTTGAAATCCAGCTTCAGTTCTTGCCACATTTTGAATCTGAGTGTACATGTTCTGAAGATCAATTGGCTGTATAGCCATCTGGTTCCTCCTCCTCTAAAGAAGGAGGTTCATAAGGACCTCGTTTAGAGAAACTACGGTCAAAATAGAAGGTTGTGGCCTTACAATCCAACTTAACTTCATCAAGAACATCACGAACATAAATCTTTACGCCAGCATAAACAGTATCTTCTACTTTTACTTTACCGACGGCTTTAAGTTCTCTTAAATGCTCCTGAAGCTTATCGATTTCTTCATTAATTTGAACGAGATCTTCTGAAAGTTGCTTAATTTTGTCTTTAAGAATCTTAAGTTTTTCTTCTTTATCTGGAGGAAGTTTCTTTCTAAGTTTTTTCTGTTGTTCCAAAGTCTGAATATCAAGTTCAACAGCTTCGTAGTCTTTAGAACAATCAGCCTGATTCTTTTGTAAAACTTCAAGTCTCTTTTTAGCTCTTGGGTCAATACCAACTTCGAGAATAGTTTCTGTACCACCACCAGGTGACCCAACTTTTCTTGCACAAATCTCTTCTGTTGCAAGTAAATGTCCACCAATAATCTGTGCTTTTTTACCTTTAAGCACAATATTTTTCATAGCAGTAACATTACTATTTACTATACTGTCATTAACAATTACATTTTCTTCAACTTCAACAGTTGTATCATTAATAAATTTGGCCCACAAAGATTTTCCGGCTTTAATGTAACCTTCACCTTTACCAAAAATACCCTGGCGGACAATAATATTTCCAGTTGCTTCAAGACGAGATTTATCTACAATGCCATTAACTTCAATATTAGTAGCTTCGACTTTATATCCTTCTTCAACCGAACCTTTAATAATAACTGTTCCAACAAATTTAATATCGCCAGTCTTAACATTAACTGCATCAAGATATTTAACAGGTTCTACAGTGATTTTTCCGTTTACCAGCATTACTTCACCGTCAATTTCTGCAATAACTGTTACACCGTCTCTATCAAAGCGAACATTTTGTCCAAGCTGAATTTGAATATCTTTTCCGTTCTTTGCTTCCAGGTAGCGTCCAAAAATTGTTTTTCCACCCTTACCTCTTTCTGCATTAATTTTCTGAGCAAGAGGTTGTCCTGCAATAACGTTCTGAATCTGATTTAACTCTTTATAGTTAATCTGACCTGTATCACTAATTTTAGCTTTTAATTTTTTAATATCTGTTTCAAAGTTATAAGAAAGATAAGCATCTTTTCCGTCTACTGGCTTTAGTGCAGAAGCAACTTCAAATGGAATACTATATACAGGATTATCAACAAATTCGTCTATTTTTTCGTAATTTATACACTGCTCAATAATACCTTGCTGGGTTAATGCTCTAACAATCATATCGCGGCTGGCTTCTGCACCACTCATAGAAGGAGCTGAAACAATAATAGAGCCTTTCATTTCATCTTTTGTTGCATCTACAGAAATAAGAACATCTCCAGCTGGAACATGTTTATATTTACCAACAACATTGTAAGTATTTTCTGTACCGTTTTTAATATATTTTCTGATTAAAGATTCATCAAATTCAAGAGTATCCTGGCGTTTAACTTCTGCAATAACATCTTTTGCATCAATTGGTGTACCTTCACCCACAGGAAGAACAATTTTAAGAGCAATATCTCCACCAAAATGGCGTACATAGAAAAGTCCATCCTGATTTTTAACAACCTGCTGTGATTGCATTTCATCATCAAAGAACAATCCATCTGAAGCAAGTTTAACATCTCTTTTAATAGTTGAAGGATCCTGGTAAATCTTTAATTTCCAAGGCTTTTTTCCCATTCCAAGAATACCATCACTACCTTTTTCCTGAATTTCATACTGAAGATTTTTTACAACTGTGTTTAACTGAACGGCTGCATCTGCCAAAGCTTCGTCAACTGTGTCAGCTCTAACTTCTACAAAATGAAGCTGACTGTCTATTTGGAGACGAATTCTCATTTCTTCACGGATTTTATCCAGTGTGACCATTTTTCCTATAAGATACCTTTACGAAGATTTGTAAGTTTAGCACGAAGTCTTAAATTAGCTTTTGTATGTAACTGAGAAATACGAGATTCACTTACTTCAAGAACTTCACCAATTTCTTTAAAAGTTAAATCTTCATGATAGTAAAGAACAATTACCATTTTTTCTTTTTCTGGTAATTCATTAATAGCTTCTGCAATAACTTTTTTTACAGCTTCTCTTTCAGCCATAATATCTGGATTCAAGCTGGATGGTGCTTCAATATTATTTCCAATAGACATGTTGTCATTATCATCACCAGCATACCAAACATCATTAAGAGAAAGAATAGAAGTTCCAGAAACTTTCATTACAGTTCTGTTATAATCCTCTTCTGTCATGTTAAGAGAATCTGCAATTTCTGCATTTGTTGCTGTTCTTCCTAATCTTGACTCAAGAGTAGCAATAGCATCTTCAATTTCACGTGATTTCTGTCTTACAGAACGTGGAACCCAGTCTATCTGTCTAAGTTCGTCGAAAATAGCTCCACGAATTCTTGTAACTGCATAAGTTTTGAATTTTACATTCTTAGCAGTATCATATTTATTTATGGCGTCTAATAATCCAAACTGACCGTACCCTACCAAATCATCAAATTCGACATTGCTAGGCATTCCTACAGCAACTTTTCCAGCTACATATTTTACCAGAGGCATATACTGACGTATAAATTTTTCTCTAATAGCAGGAGATTTTGTCTTTTTGAATTCTTCCCAAAGGTCGTCTTCTTCTTGTAAATCATTAATCGGCATACTCGATCACCCTTATTTTTTAACTTTCATCCGACAATACCGAAGAAATTGCTTTTGCAATCAATTCAGTATTCTGGAATTTATCTGTATCTACATCATTTCTTCTAGTGTAGCCAGATGAACTTCCGGTATCTGAAAATATATCAATAGAATCATTTGAAGAACTTGCACCAGCCGAAGAAACTGCTGAAGTTCCCATACTACCAAAATCAGGTAATACATCTAAATCATCTTCTTCATTTTTTGTATTTGATGATACAGGTGCATCTTCCTGGTTTTTAGTATTATTTGTTGGTTTTACAGCTTCGGTACCTGAAAAATTAGTTAATGTTTCCAGGTTTCGAACAGGAACAAAATTAGAATTTTCTTCCACTGCAGAACTATTATTTAAAGACTCAGAATTATTGGAAGTTACTACATCAGATGTACTAAGCATTGATCTGTTTTCACCTACATCATAGTGGTTTCCACTTTCACTTCGCTCTAATTCCTGATCTTCTATTACAATATCAACATTGTTGCCGACACTTGAACTATTAATGATTTTTGGTTCAGAACTTCTTGATGAATCAAAATCACTACCATCAACAACTAAAAATTTTTCATATATAAAGGAAATTCCAAAGCCAAGTACTGCAAAAATAATTGCAAAAACAAAGGCTGTAAGCAAAACCTTTAATATTCCAGATTTAGAAAAAATACCAAATATGAGGGAAAGTAAAAAACCTGCAGCAGCAGAAAAAGAAACAAATTTTATGTTCTTCATTATACCTCCCACAATAATGTTTTATTATACCCTATATTTCTAAAAAATCATAGTATTTTTTTTATACAGGGCATTTATAAACTTATTTTGACTTTTTTCCAAGGAATTTCTTTAAGAAATTAGAAACTCCATCATTATATTCAGGTTCTGTTTTTTCAATTTTACCAACAATATGTTTTAAACATACAGCAGGTTTTGAAGTTGGATTAACAATTATAAATGGTTTCTGACGAATTACAGAAGCCTGAACAATTGGATCTTCATAAACAAAACCAAGATATTCAACTTTATAATTAAGGAACTGACCAACAATATTAATAATGCGTTCAGAAATACGTTTTCCTTCATCTGCAGAATGAACACGGTTTACAATAAGTTTAATATCTACCTGTCGTCCTACAATTTCAGTTGTAATAATTTTAATAATACCATAGGCATCTGTAATTGCAGTTGGTTCTGGAGTTGTAACTACAAAAACTTCATCAGCAGCGGCAACAAACTGAAGAACGTTATTTGCAATACCAGCACCAGTATCAATAATAATAATATCTGCATTGCCTAAACTTGCGAACTGTTTACCAAATTCATCAAGTTCATCAACTGTAAGATTTGCAATTTTAGAAAAACCATTGGCTCCGGCAATAAACTTAATACCAAATTCAGTATCAATGATAATTTCTTTCATTGTCTTTTTCTGATTGATTACATGCATCAGATTGTAAGTAGGTACAATATTAAGAAGAACATTTACATTTGCCATTCCTAAATCGCCATCAATCAGAATTACTTTTTTACCAAGCTGAGCATAGGCAATTGCCATATTTACGGCAAAGTTAGTTTTACCAACACCACCTTTTCCACTGGTAATAGCAATAATTCTTGTATTGTGTTTTTTTGTTGTTGATGTTGATGTATTTTCATCGCCGCCCATCAACTTACGCAATTCTTCTGCCTGTTCTTCCATTATTGTTCTCCAAATTTGTCTTCGATATGAACTCTATCAATATCAAATCCTTTTAAGTTTATTAAAATATCTACAATATTTGCTTTATAAATATCACGAGGAACACCCTGTCCATTAGTGATATATGATATACATTTATGTTTTTCCCAAAGCACACTGATTATGTTACCATAGCATTGAGATTCATCAAACTTTGTAATGATAACTGATTCATATGCAAATGGTTCATAATTTCTAATTATATTTTGCAAATCACTTGCTTTTGTAGAAGCTGTAACTGCCAGATGAACTTCAGGATTCATTTTTACATCAAGAATATTTTTCATCTGCCCAATATGATTTGAATCATTTGGACTATAACCACTTGTATCTATGAATATATAATCTACATGCTCTTTATATTGAGAATAGATTTCTTTTACATCATCTGCAGTTTCTGCTTTTAAAACATTTTTACCAAGAATTTCACCAAATTTTGCAAGCTGTTCCAAAGCACCAACACGCATTGTATCAATTGTTACAATACAAAGTTCAGGTTTATTTATACCAACTTTTTTTGCTTCAAGAATACTATTAGCAGCAAGTTTTGCAATTGTAGTTGTTTTACCAACACCTGTAGGACCAACAATTATTACTACTTTAGGAGGTCTTACATGTTTATCCTGCTTAATTTCAATTGATTCACCAATCCAGTCAACAACATATCTTTCTACAAGTTTAAAATCTTCCAACTGTTCCAAAGAAAATTGTGAACGGATTTTTTCACTAATCATTTTTATATAATTAAAAGAAAATTCATTTTCAGAAAGCATTTCTTCAATTCTAGAAATTGAAGGATGTGTTTCAGTAGAAGCAGATGGAGTCTGAACTTCAATGCTTTCAACTTTATCATTAAGTTTTTCCAAAACTTCTGCCATTTTTGCAAGTTGAGCATTCATAAGAGTTTCTTTCTGTTTTTCCAGAATGGCTTTTCTGCTTGACTGAAACTGTTCTTCTTCAGTCATACCAGCAGGTTTTGAATATGAAGTTTTTTGAGTCTGAGAATTCTCTGATTCTGTAGGATTTGTAACAACATAAGTTACTACCTGAACAGGTTTCTGCTTTAATTTAAACAATCCTGCAGGACGGAGTTCAGTATATTTGTCCATGATGGTAAAATTTTTCCCATACAAGTTGAACAGTTTTTCTTTACATTCATTAAAAGTTGCGCCTTCAATCTTTTTCTTTATTGCATTTTCCAATGGCATCTTTTTAACCTACCTCTTCCTGTATAACCTGATCAATAAATTCTACTGTAATATTTCTTCCAGCCGCATTCACTTCTGCATCTGAAAGAACAATAATTCCCGGCATATCTCTATCAACAGAAGCTTTTACCAGACCACGAATCTGTGCCGGACAAATAAGTATAGGCTGCAGATTTTTGTCTTTTACTCTGGCAATAGCAGAACTTACACTATTAATCCAGTTTCTTCTGTCTACAGGATCAAGGAGTGCCTGTGGTTTAGAGCCATCCTGCGGATAATAACCATGTTCCTGAATTATTTCCGCATAATCCTGGGAAACAGGAATGACACTAAGTTTTTTAGTTTCTGGATCTGCATATTGAATACAAATCTGTAAACCAAGAGCTTCACGAACTTTTTCAGTTAAATCCCAAGGACTTTTTGAAATATTTGCGTAATTTGCCAATGTTTCCAAAATTGTAACAATATTTCTGATTGAAACATTTTCTTCCAGAAGATTCTGCAAAACTTTTTCAATCTGTCCATATGTAAGTTTAGCAGTATTCAAAACTTCATCAATAAGAACAGGATTCTTTTCTTTTACAGTGTTGATAATAGAAGCAACTTCTTCACGGCCCAGCATTTCAGCTGCATGACTGCGAATTATTTCAGTAATGTGGGTTGCTATAATTGTTGGTGGGTCTACAACTACATAACCTGCATCTTCTGCTTCTGCTTTTCTATCTTCTGAAACCCAGATTGCATCCATACCAAAAGTTGGATCTTTTGTTTTTTCACCTGCAATTGGTGTTATAACAGAACCAACATCCATACACATATAATATCCTAACTGTATGCTGGCATGTCCAACTTCTATTCCCTTAATCTTAAAACTATAATCATTAGGATTAAGAGTCATATTATCTTGAATACGGATTTTAGGAATAACAAACCCCATATCAAGTTTAGCTTCATTTCTAATTCTTGAAATACGTTCAAGAAGTTCTGCACCTTTTTCTTTTTTAACAAGAGGAATAAGTCCAAAACCAAGTTCCAAAGAAAGAGAATCAAGCAACGCAATTTTTTCTGCATCTTGATTAGCAAGTGCATTCTGCTGCTGTTCTTTTGATTGTGCGGCTTCCTGACTTGCGGCATTCTTCTTCTGCTCATTTCTTGACATTCTGTAACCAACAAAAATAAAGAAAAGACCAACAGGAATAATAAGCCATACACGTAAGCCAATACCTATAAGAATAAGTACTGCACCTACAATTTCGTAAATATATCCTGAACGGGTAAAATCCTGAGCCAGCTGTTCACTAAGAGCTTCGTCGGTTTTATTACCAGTAACAAGCAAACCTGTAGCAACAGAAATTACTAAAGCTGGCATTTGAGAAAGTAAACCATCACCAATAGTAAGAGACGCATAGCTGGCAAAAGCAGTACCAATATCAAGATTAAAATATATAGAACCAGAAATTACACCACCGAGTAAGTTTACTACAGTAACGAAAATACCGGCTTTTACGTTTCCAGAAACGAATTTAGAAGCACCATCCATGTTCGAATAAAAGTCTACTTCTCTACGAATAGCATCTTTTAAGTCTCTTGCTTCTTCATCAGTAATAATTCCAGAATTAAGACGATTATCTACATCAAAATATTTTTGAGTCATGGAATCCAAACTGAATCGTGCTGCAACTTCAGAAATACGTCCTGCACCTTTTGTAACTACAGCAACCTGGAATACCATGATAATAATAAAGATTACAAAACCTACAACCAGATTATTTTTTGCAACAATATTTGCAAATGCCTGAACCATATCTGACTGAGCACCAGTATCTGCACCACTGTTAAACAAAATAAGACGGGTTGAAGCAATATTAATTCCCATTCCAAGAATAGTCTGAAAAAGAATGATTCTTGGGAAGGTCTGAAAGTCTGAAGCTCTAGGGGTATAAATAACGGCCAGCAATACTACAAAAGAGAATGCCAGGTTTAAAATCATGAGTAAATCAATTAAAAATTTTGGAATTGGTATAACTATAAAAAACAGTACTAATACAGCAAGTACTGCCACATAGTTATTTGCGACAAAGCTTAGAAATTTCCCTCGACTTTCGTTTGCCATTAGTCCCCACCCAGCAATCTAAAAAGTTAATTTGAATATTTCTTCAAATGTGAATAAATGATAGAAATAGATTTATAATACGTATCTGGTATTATATCACCAACTTCCGTTTCTGTATATAGTCCACGTGCAACTGGTTTATTTTCTACTATAGGAACTTCATTTTCTGAAGCAACTCTTCGCATCATTAAAGCTATTTCATCTTGTCCTTTTGCAGTTACTTTTGGTGCATCAGATTCAAGACGATCATACTTAAGTGCAACAGCAAAATGTGTAGGGTTGGTAATTACTACATCAGATTCAGCAACTGCCTTAGGAATATTTTGAGTTAAAAGCTGCTGCTGCATTTGTTTCAGGCGCCCTTTAACTTCCGGGTCCCCTTCCATTTCTTTATATTCTTCTTTTACTTCCTGTTTTGTCATTTTCATCTGTTCTCTAAATTCATGACGCTGAACAAAAAAGTCTGGAATAGAAATAATAAGAAAAATAAAAGCAACAATTAAAAGCAATCTTGCTGCCATAACAGCAATTCGCCCTATTGCCACCATAATTTGACCATTTTTTATGATTTCCAGTAATTCATAAATATCACTGCTAATAAATATGTATGCAATTATTACAATTACAGTAACTTTTGCAAGAGATTTTGCAATATTAAAAAGTCCTTTTGCTGAAAAAAGAGTCTTTCTAAAAAACTCACCAAATCTTGGAACAATATTTGAAAATTTTGGAGTAATTGGTTTTACACTAAAAACAATTCCCCTTGTTTGAATAATATTTCCAAAAAAACCGCCTACTGCAGCTACTAAAGCAACAGGCAGAACAATTTTTAATAAAGTAACAAGAAAAAATGTTATTAAAGTGGGATCTTGTAAATCAAATTTAGCAGCCCTTTGAAAATAAAACTGATAAATTGCTACACACTGAGAAAAAATCCACTGCCCTAAAAATATGAGAGTTACAACAGCTAAAATAAGTACTAAAGCAGCACTTACTTCAGGGCTTTTTGGGACACGACCTTCTTTACGGGCCTTCTCAAGTTTGTACTCCGACGGTTCCTCGGTTCTTCCTTCATCTTCAGCAGCCATTAGCCATTACCTCCACTAAGATTTAGCATTAACTGCTGAAGTGTGCCAAAACCATTTGTAAAACTATTTACAAAGAAGTCGCACATATATGGGAAAATAGTCGCAATCAAATAGAATGAAACTAAAATCATAATAGGGAAACCTTCTGAAAGCAGATTCATTTGTGGTGCCGCTTTTGAAAGTAAACCTGTACAAACTGAAATTAAAAGTAATGTTCCCATTAAAGGAAGACTTATTACAAGAGCATCTGCAAAAAGCTTAGAGAGTCCGGAAAGCATAAACTGCACAATTCCCTGTCTGCTTTGAACTATAGCAATTGCATTTATTGTAGAAAAACTTTTTACAAGACCAGTTAAAAATAATTTTTGAAACCATTTAGTCTGTAAAAATATTAACATGGCACAAAAATTAAAAAATTGTCCCATTAAAGGGTTTTCAACCTGAGCTAGAGCATCATATGTACTGGCAGCACTGAACCCCATTTGGAATGCAGTAAACTGTCCGGCTGTACTAAAGGCACCAAAAATTATTGTTGTATAAAAGCCAAGAATAATGCCAATAAGTCCTTCACCTAAAGCAAGAAGAACAAAATTAAGTGTCATAGCACCATCTCCAGCTATAAAAAAATCATAAGCTGGAATTTCAACTTGTCCAATCATAAAAAAAGCAATGTAACCCGAAAGTGCAATTTTTGCAGTTCTTGGAACGGACCTCATAGAAAGAAGAGGCATTGTCATTAAGAATGCAAAACATCGGATTGCAATTAAGAGAAACATTGGTGCTTTCTGCAAAATTGGATCAAACATCTATAATAACTCTTTTTATCTGGCTAAATTTGGAATCTGATTAAAAAGTCTTATTGTATATTCACTTAAACTACCCATCATGGCACCACCAAGAAGAGCAATCATTAAAAGAATAACAAGAAGTTTTGGTAAAAATGTAAGAGTCTGTTCCTGAATGCTTGTTACAGCCTGTAAAATTGCAACAATTAAACCTACAATCAGGGCAACAATAAGTACAGGAGCAATTAAAGAAATAGTTTGAGTAATTGCTCCACGCATTAAGGAAACAATCTGTCCAACTGTCATAAATTGCCTCCTACCTTACAACTGATGCAAAGAGTTGCTGTGTTAATAATCCCCATCCATCTACTAATACAAAGAGAATCAGCTTAAATGGCATGGAAATTTGAACAGGTGGAAGCATCATCATACCCATAGACATAAGAATGCTGGCAACAACCATATCTATAATAATAAACGGTATATATAGAAATATACCTATTTTAAAGGCAACCGTCAGTTCATGAACAATATATGCAGGAATTAAAATATATGTTGGAACATCTTTTCTAGTCTGAGGTTTAGAAAGTTTTGCCATACCCATAAAGTTTGAAATATAAGAAGTATCATCAGACATTTGAGAGAACATAAAGTTTCTAATAGGTTCTTCAGCCTGAGTATATGCCTGTTGAATTGTTATTTCATTATTGGAAAGTGGTTTATAGGCATTATCATAAACTTTTTGAAAAGTTGGCCACATTATAAATAGAGTCATAAAAAAAGCAATACCATTTAATACAGCTGTTGGTGGTACCTGCTGCAAAGATAGTGCTCTTTTTATAAAATCCAGAACAATTGAAAAACGTAAAAAACAAGTTGCCAAAATAAGAATACTTGGTGCTAATGTAAGAATTGTTAATAAAACAAGAAGTCTTACAGAAAAAGCAACTTCGGTACCAGATTGAGGTTCAGTGATTTGAACTGCAACGTTTGGAACTTGAATTGGTCTGGTATTTGGATTCATTTCTGTAGTTCCCTGAGTACTTCCATTAGGAAAATTAGGATT
The DNA here is from genome assembly GCA_024402655.1 of Treponema sp. GTDB lineage: Bacteria > Spirochaetota > Spirochaetia > Treponematales > Treponemataceae > Treponema_D. The sequence continues at coordinate 15,411 of JAKSTH010000020.1, forward strand.
TACCTGGGCTGTAACAGGAGACACTACTAAAAAGGACATTAATAAAGCAAGAATAAAAACAAAACTTCTTTTCATAATTTATTCCTGCTCATTATTTTTTTTAGAAAGATTTGTGATTTTTCTTTCTGTATCTTCAAAAATATTTTTATCTCTAGGTCCGTTAGGCATAAAAATATCTAAAACATCTGCAAAATTCATTGGCTTTTTAACATTCTGATTTTTATCAAAATTCAGATTCATAGCCTGAATTAGTTCTTTATCTTCTATTTTGTCGATTATGTTAATCTGACCGTCTGTTACTCCAAGAATATATGCATTATCAAGTAAAGTAATAATTTCTACTGATTTTCCTGGTGCAAGATTTAAAGATGAAACTCTTCTTAAGAACTCATCTTCGCTTTTAGAATTAATAACCTTTTTCTTAAAAAACCACATAACACCATAAATGGCGCCACACACTAAGGCTAAAAAGAAAATCATTTTAACAAAAGTCCAAACAGTGGAAGGTTGTTTAAAATTTGTATCAGAATTTAAATCGTTATTTTCAGCAAAATAATCATCAACAACTTCTGATGTGTCTGCATTAATAGAAGTTATGATTTCATCTTCTGGATTTTCTGTCTGAGAATAAATGATGTTTGTAACTCCTAAAAGAATTACAAACAAAAGAAGAGATTTTTTTAATGTACCCAATTTTTCCCACCCTTAAATTGGTTTTTAATTTAAATCATTTACTCGTTCCAATGGAGAAAGGATTTCAGTTACACGAACACCAAAGTTTTCATCGATGACTACAACTTCACCTTTTGCAATTGGTTTATGATTTACAAGAATATCTACAGGTTCACCGGCGAGTTTATCCAATTCAATAATTGTACCTTCGCCCATTCCCAAAATATCCTTAATAGATTTTTTAGTACGACCTAATTCTACAGTCATTTCCATGAAAACATCCATAATTAAACCGATGTTTCCCTGTTCTCCAGAAGGCATTGAATTCTGTAAACTTGGATAAGACAAAGACTGAACATTTGGAACATTCATACCCATATTCATTCCCATATTAGGCATTCCCATGTTTGGCATCATCTGCTGCATACCGCCCATGTTCATCTGATTTCCCATATTCATCTGGCCGCCCATGTTCATCTGAGCACCCATACCCATCTGATTTCCCATTGGCATTCCGCCCATATTCATCTGATTAGCACCCATCTGCATGCCACCCATACCCATCTGATTTCCCATATTCATCTGGTTATTCTGTGACATTGGAGCAGCTTCCATCATAGGAATTTCTTCAACTTTATTTCCACCTAAAGCATTTGACATTTTTTCTGAAACATCGCCACCAAGGATTTCCCATAAAGTATAAGCATTTCCGTCTAAAGTTAATGGATATCCAGTTAAAATGAATTCTCCCTGAGGGAACATAATCATTGCTTTTGATTCGTTTGAATTTTCTGGAGAACCATTAGCTAATCCTGGTAATTTTCCAGTAGCATCAAGAACATTAATCTGTGCACTAACATGTGTAGCTACAAGTTCTGAAACAACAGAAAGAACAATATCATCAACATCTGTTGCATCTTCTTTATTAACTAAAGAAAAAACTTTAAGAGCAAAATCTGAAGACATAAGATACATATGACTTCCTTTTGCTCCACTTGTATAATCCATAGCTACAGAAATTACAACTTCTGGTAATTTTGAAAGAACTCTATCTCTGTCTGAAAGTTCTACAACTGGACTGTCAACTTTAAATGAGGCTCCTGTATATCTATTGATGTTATCTTCAAGTTTTTCTCTTAAATCGTCTGCCAGTTTCTGCATGGTTGGAACATCAATGCTGTAACTAGGTCCGTTACCAACATGACCAGTCGAATTAAGACCATCCATTGCAACTCCAGAAAGTAAAGCATCAATTTCGTCTTGTGAAATAGCACCATCACTCATATGTATCGTCTCCTTCTACGGAAAGTTCTTCAAATTCTTCTGAATCCTGATCTTCCATTTTTCCTGTAATCTGTACTGCCATTTTCTTACCAACTACACCTGGCTGACAGTAGAATTTCTTTTTATTTCCAACGCTGAGGGTTAATGGGTCCCCAACTTTAATACTAGATAAGCGAACAACATCACCTGTTCTTAAAGAAAGAACATCTCTAATTGGCAAATTAATTGTTCCAATTTCAGCAACAACATCCATATCAACAGAAGAAAGCTGACCTTTAATAGTTCCAAGATACTGTGTTGTTGAACTTCTACGAACTGAAGAGAACCAGAACTGAGAAGATAATTTTGAAATAATAGGTTCAATTGTTAAGTAAGGAATACAGAAGTTCATCATACCTTCTTCATCACCTACTTTTGTATCCAAAGTTACTAAAACGACCATTTCTGTAGGAGGAACAATCTGAGCAAACTGTGGATTTGTTTCAATTTGTGCAAAACGAGGACGCAAATCAATTACCTGTGTCCATGCTTCACGCATATTTGCAAGAATACGTACAATTACGCCTTCCATTACTTCCTGTTCAATATCTGTAAGATCGCGGTTTTTATTTCCAGAAGTAGCACCTCTACCACCAAACAAACGGTCAATCATACAGAATGTAATTGCAGGGTCAATTTCCAAAACCGCATTACCTTTTAAAGGATCCATATTAATTACGGCCAAAGTAGTTGGAGTTGGAATAGAACGGATAAATTCTTCGTATGTAAGCTGATCTACAGAAGCAACATGAACGTGAACTAAAGAACGAAGCTGTGCCGACAAAGAAGTTGTTGTTAAACGGGCAAAAGTCTCATGCATATTTGAGACTGTACGGAGCTGTTCCTTAGAGAATTTATCTGGACGTTTGAAGTCATATATTTTTATTTTTCGGGCATTATTAACCGGTTTAAAGTCATCAGCTTCGTTATCGCCAGAGCTGATTGCACTTAAAAGCTGGTCAATTTCATCCTGAGATAAAACCTCATTCATGCACTTCCACCTTTTTTACTTAGTTCTGTTCAACAACATCAAGCTGATCAATGCTTACTGAACGAATTTTTGAACTACTTAAAACAGTATCATTGATACCATTTTTAATCTCAATCTTAAATTTAGCTTCATTTTCTACAAGTTTTAATTCACTTGAAGACTTAGCTCTGAAATATTTACGCAAGAAATCTTTAATTTCAACGCTAAAGTTTGTAATTTCTGTAGCACAAGCTTTATCGTCTTTTTTGTATCCTAACAATACATTAACTCTTACTGTTGCAGGAGGATTATCACTTGTAAATGTCTGGATTGTACCAATAGATTTGTACCAGTCGTATGATTCACGTGGACCAGATTCTTCTTCAGTGATGCTTGCAGGATTAAAAGATTCACCAGTACTGTTTTTTGTTACAATTTTTACTGTAATAACAGATACAACTACAATAACAATAATGGCTGCAACACCAATAATAATCCACTTTAAAAGATTTGGTAAAAGCCCAGACAATCCACCTTTTTTAGCAGGAGCAGCTCCAGTTGAGCCACCATCATCAAGGCCTAATTCTTCATCATCTGCCATTTTCCCCTCCAGCAAATTCAATATATGATAACATTAAAAATGTCCTTCGTCTAGAATAATTATATCTACTCGTCTATTATACGCCTGTCCTTCAGGAGTATCATTTGTAAATTTAGGCCGAGTATCTGCATATCCGGCGATTGCAAAATTATTCTCGCTTACTCCATAATCGGCAAGATAATGTAAAACATTAGCAGCTCTTGCAGCAGAAAGTTCCCAGTTACTTGGAAATTTTGAATCAGCTGGAACAGGTGTGTCATCTGTATGACCTTCTATTCTATATCTTCTATCTGCTACTTCTGGAGAATTAAAGAATTCTGTAAGTCTTAATAAAGTTTCACGGGTTTCTGCAACATTTAATTCAGCACTGCCCTGTTCAAAAAAGTTATCTGAAAGCAATGTTATAACAAGACCTCGTTCATCGCTTGTAACTGTAATTCTGTTTGATTTATTATCTGGAGCAAAAAGGCTTACTGCTTTCTTTTTTGCAGTACCTAAAGAACGACCTTTTTCAGTTGAAGGTAAACTATTTATATTATTACCCAAGTCAGAAAGCATACCGGCAGACAGCGAAAGACCACCAGATGTAGAATCTGTTTCCTGCATCTGTAAACTTTGAGTAATTGTTGCAAGCTGTGTTACATCTACTTCAGAAGGGTTATACAACATTACGAAGAAACACAACATAAGTGTAATCATATCGCCGTATGTACCCAACCAAGATTGTGATGGTTTTTCAGGCTCTTTAGCTTTCTTTCCCATTTATACTTAAACCTTTTTAATTAGTCTTTTAATACATCAGTTTCAATTGCTTTTCTTGTTACTGGATCAAGATAAGTAAGAAGTTTCTGAGCCATAATACGAGGGTTTTCACCAGCCTGAATAGCCAGAACACCTTCAATAATCATTTCTTTTGATCTCATTTCCAAAATATTGTGCTGCATAAGTTTTGTAGCGAATGGAGTAATTAACCAGTTGGCCATCATAGAACCGTACAATGTTGTAATCAAAGCAACCGCCATGTTTGGACCAAGAGAAGATTTATCTTCAAGGTTACGAAGCATACCAATAAGACCTACTACAGTACCCATCATACCAAAACCAGGAGCAAATCCAGCCCAAACGTTGATTAAACCAATCCATTCCATATGGCGTGCTTCAACCTGGTTCATTTCGTTTTCCATGATTGCACGAATAATGTTACCGTCAGTACCATCTACTACAAGACGAAGTCCCATTTTCATAAAAGGGTCTTCCAAATCATCAAGACCATCTTCCAAAGCAAGAATACCTTCACGGCGAGCTTTTTCAGATAAAGCCTGCATGTTAATTACAATATTTTTTTCTCCAAAATCAGGAATTTTAAAAGCTTTTCCCATGATTTTGAAAATACCTAATGCTTTTTTCAAAGGAGCTGCAATGAACATGGCAAAATAAGAACCACCAATTGTCATTGCTGCAGAAGCAGGGTCAAGAATACCAGTTAAAGAACCACCAGATGTCATAACCGACATTACGATCATGGCAGCGCCACCTAAAATACCAATTATAGTAGCTATATCCATTACAAAACCTCTTGAGTTTCAATACCAATTTTTTTTCGGTATTCAATAATTTTATTTATAAGTTCTTCTGGGGAATTTTTGACAATGATTTTTCGTCCTGACAGCATAGTCAGCGTAAGATCTGGATTAGATTCCATACTTTCAATCATGTGCGGATTCACCCAATATATTTTCCCATCTAACCGCATTACATCAATCATATTTTTCCACCCAATATGATTAAGCATAATTTTTAAGTATAAATTTAGAATTTAAAATACGCTTAATTATATCATATAATAGTTAATAAATAAACTATTTTTATTATAATCGGTATTTTTTTTATTTTCAATGAATATATTTTTTCAAAAAGACATCCAAATAATTTTTCGTTATTAAATAAAAAAAAGATACCTTATTTTTAATGCTTTTATTATAATAAAATTAACTTATAAACAAGGATTTTATATGACAGAAGTTAAACCTTTAATTTATGTTATTGAAGATGAACAGTCCATTTCAAAATTAGTTTCACTTTATCTTCAAAAATCGGAAATGAATACAATTTGTTTTGATAATGCTGAAGATGCATTAAAAAACCTTTCTTCAAATACACTTCCCGATTTAATTATTCTTGATTTAAATCTTCCTGGAATGAGCGGCTTTGATTTTCTTCAGGAATTTAGAAAAACTTACAATAATACAGTTCCAGTTCTTATTGTTTCTGCCAGAGATGCAGATGAAGATATTATCCAGGGGTTAGGTTTTGGTGCAGATGAATTTGTTACAAAACCATTTTCACCAAGTGTTCTTGTAGCAAGAGTAAAAGCAAACTTAAGAAGAATTTCATATGCTTCAGCACCTGAAGAAACAATCAATTTTGGTGATTTTTCGCTTTTATTAAACAGCTGTGTTTTAAAGAAAAATGGAATTAAAATTCCTTTATCAACAAAAGAATATGAAGTCCTTGAGTTTTTATTAAAACATGCTGGTGAAACACTTTCTCCTGAATATATTTATGAAAAAGTCTGGAAAGTACAGTTTGGTGACATTACTGCTGTTGCTGTTTACATTCAAAGACTTCGTAAAAAACTTGAAAAAGATCCTTCTAATTCAGAATTTATCCGTACTGAATTTGGAAAAGGATACATCTTTAACAAAAGCAGCATAAAAGAATGACATTAAAAAAACAATTTTCCATATTAGCATCCTTTATTATTGCTATACCAATTTTTTGTGTAATTTTCCTCTTTACTTACAATTATATAAATTCTTCAGATAGAATTCTTATAAAGGAATACACCCAATTAAAAAAGAATTCTTCAGATTTATATTCTCAGGAAGACTGGCAGACTATTTTTGAATCAATCAGTGATCTCCCACCAGATGTAGATGGAGCCATAATTTCAGAATCTAACAAAATTCTTATTTCAACTATTCCAGAACTTCCAGTTGGAAAAGAAATAACTTTTTCTTTTTTATGGCAGATTCAAAATCATCCTTCTAAGAGAAATTATTTTCAGTTCTCTATTATTCAAACTTCCAGCGCTAAAATGCTTCTTGTTACAAAAATAGCCAGAGAAGTTGATGTTATTAAGAGAAAATTCCGTGTAATTCCAGCTCTTTTTATTTTCATATTTTTTGTTGTTACGATTTCTTTTTCAATGGTATTAATAATTTTTAAAAATATAAATAAATCAATCAGCACTCTGGAAACACAAACTCACGAAATTGCAGATGGTGATTTAAGTATAACTATTGAAACCGATAAAAAAGAAAATAAAGCAAATGAAATTACTTCTATTTCTAAAAGTCTTGAACAGATGAGACTTTCATTACTGGAAGCACAAAACAAACAAAATAAGTTTATTATGGGCATAAGTCATGACTTAAGAACACCTGTTGCAATTATTAAAGGTTATACAGAAGCCCTTTCTGATGGAATTATTACAGAACCAGATGAATTACAAAATACTTATAGTTTAATTCAGAACAAAACAAATCAGCTTCAAAATATGATTGATTCTCTCATTAATTTTATGAAACTTAATTATAAAGAATTCAGAGAAAATCTAAATCCGGAAAATCTTACTACAATCATCAACGAATTTGCACAGGATGCAAAAATTTCCTGCAATGTGTTTAATAGAAAAATTGATTTAAATATTAATTTAAGCAAAGATTATTTTGTACCATTAAATAAAACTCTTATTTCCAGAGTGTTTGAAAATCTTTTGAGCAATGCTTTACGATACACAAAAGAACAGGACACTATTACAATTACTGCCCAAGAAAAATCGGAAAATGAACTTATTGTATCTATTGCAGATACCGGTATTGGAATAGATGAAAAAGATTTAAAAAATATTTTTGATCTTTTTTACCGTGGAACAAACTCCAGACGTGAAGAAGGCATGGGTATTGGACTTTCTGTAGTTAAAAATATTATAGATACACACAATTGGGAAATCAGTGTTTCTTCTAAAAAAGATGAAGGAAGTTGCTTTACAATTACAGTTCCTCTAAGTCCATCAACTCCTGCAAAAACTGATTCAAAAACAGTAAACCATAAGAAGTAAGCCTGTATATAGTAAAATCCATTTTTTTTATACACTCAGCTTTCTTTTGTTTTTCCCATTTTGCAAACAGTAATTTCACACTTTCTGGAATAGCCTGACTAAAAATATTTTCATATTCAAAACTTGTAATGCCACTGTTTTTTCGTAATCCCATCATAAAAAACTCAAACTTACTTGTTTCAACATCAATTTTTTCAACATTTGAAATTGTTTCAAACGGGAATTGAATCTTACCGGCTATATTAGTTTTATCACGCCAAAAATTGATATATTCTTCTATATTATTTTTATTTGAAATTCTAATTCCACTTCCATCTCTACTATAAATAGAACCAGCAGCCCCTGCCCCTATTCCTATATAATTTTTGTGGGTCCAATAAGTAAGATTATGTTTACATTCATAATTTTCTTTACAGAAATTAGAAACTTCGTATTGCTTGTATCCTTGTTTTTCTAAAACTGATTTTCCTTTAAGCCACATTTCATCTGCCTTATCAAAATCATATTGAAAAACACCTTGTTCCAGTTCTTGTCCAAGTTTTGTTTCTTCTTCAATAGTTAGCGAATACATAGAAATGTGATGAGGATTAAAACTTGTAATATATAGAAGATTCTGCAAAAAATCTGATTCTTTTTCATAAGGTAAGGCACTTATAAGATCCAAAGATAAGGTTTTAGACCAGCCTTTTTGTAAGAGTTCCAGTGCTTTTTTATTTTCCAGAACACCTGCCCGCCTTCCACAAAAATCTAAAACTGGCTGTGACATAGACTGAATTCCACAAGATATTCTATTTATAATAGAATATTCTAAAAAATTAACAAAAGATTCAGTAATATCATCTGGATTTACTTCAATTGTAAACTCATATGAATCATCTAAAAGATTTTTATTCTGTATATGATTTAAAATTTTTTGAAATTGCTTTTCTGTAAGAAGGCTTGGAGTTCCACCACCAATGTAAATAGTCTGTACTTTTTTTATCTGATAATATTCAACATAAAAATCCAGTTCACAAAGAATAGAATCTACATATTCTTCGGGAATTACATTTTTATTTACTGCTTTACATGGAACACTAAAAAAATCGCAGTATTTACATTTTGAAAGACAAAAAGGTATGTGAATATAAATAGAATTACAATTTGTCACAGCTGTTAGAATAAAATCTTCATTTTATTAAATGGGAAAACACATATTACTGCTTTTCCATCAATACTTGAACCTTTTAATTTTCCCCAAAGTCTTGAATCATCAGAAGAAAAACGGTTATCACAAAGTACAAAATATTCATTTACTCCAAGCTGAACTTCTTCCATGTTTCCACTTATACCAATAGAAGAATCCCAATCTACAGGAGCTTTTGTAATATCAATATTGTATGGCTTTTTTGCAACTTCAAATTCTGTTAAAAAGTGTTTTTCATTTGCAGGACGAACGTACACTTTATAATCTTTCATATAAATAGTGTCTCCAGGAAGTCCAACAACTCTTCTTAATTTCTGTTTAGTATTTGGATATAATGAATTTTCAACCAAGTTTACTTGCTTTCCTGTAAAAAAAACTACAACACAGTTTTTTGCTTTCTGAAAGAAATTCATTTTTTCACTGTAAACAGGTTTAACAAGAACTATTTCACCTCTTTCTGGAGTTTTATCTAATGGAGTTACGAAAACAACAGAATTATTTGTAAAATCTGGAGACATGGAAATTGATTTTTGTCTTACAGGGAAAATTAATAATCCCATTACAACAGAAATAACTGCCAGAGATGCAGCAATTGCAAGTGTAATTTTTAAATCTCTACTCTGCTTTTCTTTTTTTAATTTATAGGAATATTCAAAAAGTTTACGATTCATAAATATTTATAACTCCAATAATAAAAATACCATAAAAAAAACTACCTTACAATATATATTATAGAAAACTTGAAACCATTCAAACTATATCTTATAATATAATTTATGTCAGAAGGGAAAAAATTAATAGCAGAAAATAGAAAAGCTCGTTTTGATTATTTTATAGAAGACACATATGAATGCGGCATTCAGCTGGAAGGTTCAGAAGTTAAATCTATAAAAAATGGTAATTTGTCTTTTCCAGACTGCTTTGCAGAAATTATTAATAATGAAATCTGGATTAAAAATTGCCATATTTCAGAATACTCTTTTTCTTCTGTTTTTAATCATAATCCTGACAGAGCAAAAAAATTACTTCTTCACAGGGAAGAAATTAAAAAATTAACAAGAAAAGTTGAAGAAAAAGGTTACACTTTGATACCTTTGGGGTTTTATTTAAAGAACGGTCTTGTAAAAGTAAGCCTTGGCGTTTGTAAAGGTAAAAAACAATACGACAAAAGAGCAACAATAAAAGACCGGGATATTAATCGTGATGTTCAGCGGGAATTCGCTAACAAACTTAGAGGTTAATTTGGTAAGAATTGGAAAGTGTTTAAAGACATTTTTAATACTTCTCATTTTATTTGCTAATGGCAGTTTAGTTTTCTCTCAAAGTGTTTTAAAGATTGATTACTTTGGAGTTATTTCATCGGAAATTGATGAAAACATGTATAAACTTACCAGTGACTTGTATTATACCCAGTTGTGCGAAATCAATAATTTTTCTGTTACAGACAAAAGAAAAGATTCTGCATTAACAACTGCCCCATCAAATTCGGAAATGTCTTCTGATTCTTTAAGCTTTTATACTATTATTGAAAAAACAGATGCCAGTGGAAAATGGCAGGCAACACTTATTGTAATAAATAAAGGCAAAAAAGAAAAAAAATCACAGACAAAAGAATATGACTCTTATTATAAAATCCTTATGGAACCTAAATCAGTTCTTCAGGACACAATCAAATCTTTAATTAATTCTAACGAAACACAGAGCATAACAGAAGAAAGTGTATCAGCACCTGTAATTTCTTCAGATGAATCTGGTTCAGTAACTGAAAATTTAAGTGGAACTTGGATTGGCGAAGATATTATAGATAAAATTGTAATAATGCGTGGTGGTCGTGGATTTGTAATCTTTAAAAATGGTGCCTCAATGAACATAACTGTAAATACAAGTAATGAATCTGATGCACAAATAGAAATTATTCAGAATGCCAGAGCAAACGCTTCATTCTACCCTGATCTACCAAGACAGCTTGCATTAAAAGAAGCTGTAAATGCAGATCCAATAAAATGGTCATTTACTCTTGTTGATAATAATACCTTATCTGGTACAAAAACTACTTTAATTGCAGATGGAGATTCTGTTCATAAAGGTTCTGTAAATGTTACCTGGAATAGAAAGAACTAAAAATTAAATCTGCTGAACATCGTAAATAGGAATACCTTTTACAACTGTCTGTTTTCTATTGCTATTAGAAGAAAAATTTCCAGCTCTAAAGTCCGCAAATAAAAAGATTATTAAAACAAAAAGACTTGCACACAAAGCTGCCATTTTACATAACTTTTCTGAAACATAATCTGGTTCTTCATGACGTACTACAGAACCAGTTTCATATAAAGTGTTATTTGCAGGTTTTAAACCAGTAACCTTTATAAGTTTTTCCCCTTCTGCAACATAATCAAGTTTTCGTGCATAGGCTGCAATAATGGCTTTATCTTTTTTTAATGCTGTAAGTTCTAAAGTTAATTCTGTATTAATATTCTGTAAATCGGATTTTTGTTTACTTACAATACGTTTCTGTTCTTCCATAGCTTTATAGCAGGAAATACTATTCTGTCCAACAGTAAGGGACAAACCTACATAAACAAAAGTTCCAATTAATAAAACAAATAAGTACTTAGCGAATTTCATGATTAATTGTTTATCGAAATATTTTTGTATTTTCTGAAATAAAAAAGTGTGTTATAATAGAGAAAATGCATAAATTTATTTGTGTGATTTTTTGGTATTATTACCGATAATAAATAAAATTATATATTTTTATTCACCATATGAGAGGATTTTTTATGAACGATTCTACAGAAAATACAAATGAATTGGACAGTTACGGAGTTTGGGTTAAAAATACACCGGAGAATGAAGCCACAGATATGCCTGCAGAAAATACTCTTGAGCCATCTGATTCTTTAGATTTTTCGGATGCTTTAGATTTACCAGATTTTGATACAGACACTAGTTTTGAATCTTCTGATTTAGATGATATTTTTAATGACTCTAATCCTCTTTCAGATGAAACTCCTCTTACACAGGATGATGATACAACCCTTAATTCTGATGAATTGCTTAATATTACAAATGGTGTTGATTTAATTGAAACTGAAGAAACTCCAGTTATTGAAGATTCTTTTAATTTCGATGATTCATTCAATATTGATGATTCTTTATCAGATGACAGCTTATCTCTTGATGAACCTGCAGTTATCGACGAAAACCTCTCAATAGACGATTCAACTGCTTTTGATGATTCACTTTCTCTTGATGATAACATTTTAGTAGATGATCCTCTTTCTATTAACGAAACTCCTGTAGAAGAAAACCTTTCTTTTGATGATCCTTTTGAAACTGAACCAGTTGAAACAGAACCTGTTGATGCTTCTGAAACAATTGCAGAAGAAACATCAGATTTTGATAATTCTTTCTCATTTGATGAAATTACAACAGAAGATGCTCCTGCTTTAGATGAAAACTTTGCAGATGCAGCAGACGCTCTTGTTATGGAAGATTCAGATTTTTCTTTGGATTCATTTGAAACAGAAACTCCTGTTGAAACAGAAATTACAGATGAACCAGTTGCAGAAACAGAAGTTGAAGCTGTTTCAGAAAATGAAACTATAGAATCTTTTGGAGAAGAATCAATTACAGTTGAATCTAATGATGATGAATCTGTATCTATTGAATCTTTTGGCGATGAAGAGATTTCACTTGATGACTTTATGGACGGCGGTTTCTCAGACGAATCTGTAGCAGCAGGAAATAATGGTTACGAACCTGGAAATCCTAATTCCCCTTCTGCATCATCTTTTGTTCCTTCAAGTTCTGGTTCAGAAGAAATCTCTCTTGACGACTTTATTGAAGGTGGATTCGAAGTAGAAAAAGAAAAAGAACAGGAAGTTTTAGATGAAAAACCTCTTGAAATGGATATTAGTTTTGACAACTCCGTAGATGAAGTTAAAACAGAAGCAAACTTCTCTATTGATCATGATAATTTTGATGATGAAGAAACAGTTGATGAAGTTGCAGTTACAGAAGAAACTTCAGATGATGTTATAGTTTCTTCATCTGAAAATATTGAAGCAGAAGAAATTGATCTTTCTGACTTTGGTATTGATGCTGATGCAGAAGAAACTCCTGTTACTCAGGATATTGAAGCTTCAAAAGTAAAAGAACAGGTTATAGATTATGATCTTACAGTAGAAAATGACAATGCAGTTGTTGCACCAATTGTAAACGAAATCCGTGACAATGATGCAGATAATAATGTAGTTGAACCAGCTGCTGAATCTACTGCTGCAGTTGCAGCTCCTGCAGTAGATATGTCACTTTTACAGCAGATTGTTTCTGAACTTTCTAGTTTGAAAGATGAAATTAACCACTTAAAATCAAACTTAAATGAAATTAAGACAAAAGAACCAGAAGAACCTGTAATTTCAGAAGATTTAGGAATTACTGAAAATAAAGACGAAGGCGGATTCTTTGGTTCTGATGATACAGATGATACTATTGCACTCACAACAGATGAACTTTCCAATATTATGGCAACAGAAACTTTTGTTGAAGAACCTGCAGTTGAAGAACCAAT
>JAKSTH010000200.1 GCA_024402655.1 Treponema sp.
CCTGAGCCATGTAGCGAAGGAGAGTAGCGTTAGCATAAGCACGAGCACCTTTAGAAACCTGAAGGATTACTGGTGATTTTGTTTCAACTGCAGCCTGAACAATAGCCTGCATCTGTTCCATGTTATTGAAGTTATATGCAGGAATTGCATATCCGCCTTTAAAAGCCTTTGCAAACATTTCTTTTGTGTTTACAAGACCGAGTTCTTTGTAACTAACATTAGCCATTTGTAACGTCCTTTTTGAGATAAAATATCTCACATTAAATTGCATATATAATAAGTTAAAATGATAATAAATTCAATGTTTAAACTATGGAATAGAAGTGTAAAAAATAACAGCAGCTTCCTTTTAAAAAAGCAATTGGTTTGACAAATAAAATTATAGGAAATATAATATTTTTTAGTAATTTTTTTTACCTCTTTTGTCGATAATAGAAAATATAGAAGTCTTTATCGTTATGAGAAGGAATTCAAGGAGTTTTGCATGAAAAGAGGACTTAAGGTCTTGTTTGGTCTTGCATGCGCTTTTATGATTGGCTTGCCAATGTTTGCTCAGCCAAACTCAAAGAGCATTGAGACATTCGTTATGGATGATTTTGATTCAGCCGGTGCACAGAATTATGTGTATAACGGTGAAAAGCTTAGCTGGGATTGGGGTGTTAATTCCAGTCGTTTTGTAGCAGAAGGATATCCTAAAACAGGATACTATGATGGTATTCCAAATTCCCTCAAAGTATTCAAAAAGGGTAGCGATATTGATCCAAAAGTATTTGGTGTAAAAACTGCTTTCAATCGTAAAGGTGATAACTGGTTTGAAGTTTACCCAATGAAAGATGGAAAACCTTATGAAATTCCATTTATTGGAGATGTAACACAGGTTGATTTCTGGGTTTGGGGTGCAAACTATAAATATTTCCTTGAATTAATGGTTAGAGATGCTTTAGGACGTGTTCATGTTCTTCAGTGTGGAAGCCTTGCATTCAATGGTTGGAGAAATATCATCATTAATATTCCTGGATGGCTTCAGCAGCATTCACACTTGCGCTCAGGTCCAGAAAATATGACATTTGTTGGATTTAGAATTCGTTCAGATGCAGAAGAATATGTAGATAACTATGTAATCTTCTTTGATCAGATTAAATACACATCAAATTCACTTTCATACATCTACGATGGATATGAATTGAAAGACGTTGACTTTGGTGACTCAGGAGATGGAAAATGAGAAAATTAGTAGCAGCTTTAATCGCTTTTGCAACAGCTGGAATGTTGTTTGCTCAGAGTATTGCAGATCCTAATCCTGAACAGGTAGGTGCTGATTCTGCAATGCTTTCTTTACGCGAAATTTCTGTTGATAAAATGGAACGCGAAGGTCAGTGGTATGTTCATATTTCTCCAGATGATGGTGTAATTGCAGCTCGTCTTTTTGATGGTGGTCCTGCAATGAAAGAACCAATTATTGGTGAAAGTGAAGTAGCAGAAGATGATACACAGGTTCTTGGTGTAAGAGTTGACTTCTTCCGTCGTGGTAAGGATTCATTTACAATTACATCTGGTCGTCCACTTGCAGTAGAAGGTACAGTAAAAACTGTTTCTTTGTGGGTTTGTGGTCGTAATCAGGATCATGACATGTATGTTTTAGTACAGGATTATTTTGGACGTAACTTCGAATTGTATCTTGGAAACCTTGGCTTTAGTGGCTGGAAAAAACTTACTTGTGTAGTTCCACCAAGTCCAGATGGAGAACATGGTATTGTTCAGAGTAGCGCTTATTATGGTGATAAACCTGGCTTTAAGATTCTTGGATTCAGAGTAGATTGTAATCCAATGCAGGCACGTGGTCAGTTCTATATGTACTTAGATGACATTCGTGTTGTAACAGATCTTTATGACATGGAAAACCATGATGAAGACGATATGTCTGACAACTGGTAATCTTTTTAAGTAATGCAAACTTAATATATAAAAATCCCGGAATGCTCCGGGATTTTTTTATTTTAAATCTTAAATAAAAATTAAACAAACTTATAAAATCTGAATCTTTTTTCCGTTTTTGTCTGGATTATACAATTCATTCGTACTAGAACCCAAAGTATTATAGTTGGATTATTGTAAATGCGGGCCGGTGTTTTCTGTTTTTTCATTGCATCTTTTAAATCTTTAGATGAAAATTCTGAAGGAAGTGGAGGAAGTATTTTAATAAAATCCTGTTTTGAACTGAATGTATGTTCTTCTAAAATTTCTTCCAGTCTTTTATTTATTTTATTCCAGTTTTTTCGAAATCTTCTGCGGTTATTTTTTGACTGAACATTTTTATCAGTTTTCAGTCGTTCTTCTATCATCTTTATTTCTAAAACTTTTAATGTAAAATTTTTATTTTCTAATAACGGATATATTTTTGTAAGCTCAGAAAATATATCGTAAATATGGCCGCTTTTTGAACTTTTTCTTTTAGATAATACTTTTCCTTGTTCGTCATATAAATAAATGGTGTTTTTTACCGCCACAGGATGAACAAGAGTAACTTTTTTTCCTGTTTCCAGTGTATGTTCCAGTTTTTTATACAAAGCTCCAAGGTTCTTTGTCTGTATTTCAATAACCTGATTGTCAGCTGTAAGAATGTCGTAAATATGACCATCGGCTTTTACTTCTGTGGAACCATTGTTTAAAGAGGCGTAATAAACTTTAAGGGTATTGTGTAAACTGCTTTCGTTTTCAATATTAATCATACTATATGACTACTGTACAAAGTTTTAGTATTTATTCGTTGTGTGAAAAAGGAAATAAAAATTCTATTTTTTTAATTATTGGTAGAAAAACCCTTTGACTTTAGACTTTTTTGGTATAAAATGGTGAATAAGTGGGAAATTGTGGTAAAAAGTGGTAGTAAGTGGGTATGAATCTATTAACTGGTGAATACAATAA
>JAKSTH010000201.1 GCA_024402655.1 Treponema sp.
TATTTTTTCCTCTTCATTCTCTTTACAATATACCCCCATAGGGTATACAATAAAATCAACATGATAAATCACGAAATGAATCATAACGAATGCTGTTGTCAGAAAACAAAAGAAAGGCAACCGGAAGAAAAAAAAGCTTTAATTAATCGGCTGAACAGAATTGAAGGGCAGGTGAACGGCATAAAAAAAATGCTGGAAAATGACGCTTATTGTCCTGATATTATGATTCAGGTTTCTGCGGTAAGGGCCGCTCTTAATTCATTTAACAAAGAGATTCTTTCAGAACATATTAAAACTTGTGTAAAAGATCATGTTCATAATGGAGATGATTCTGTAATTGATGAGCTTGTAAAAACTCTTGAAAAATTGATGAAGTAGGTGACAAATGGAAAAATATAGTATTACTGGAATGAGTTGTGCTGCCTGCCAGGCTAGGGTTGAAAAAGCTGTATCTAAGGTTCCTGGGGTAAAAGAATGTTCTGTTAGTCTTTTAACTAATTCTATGGGTGTAGAAGGAAACGCTTTACCTAAAGATATTATTAAAGCTGTTGTAGATGCCGGTTACGGTGCACAAATCATTTCACAGCAGGGCAAAATTCAGCAGAATCTGGAAGCAGATGCCGAAGAAAGTTTATTAGAAAACAAGGAAATCCCTATTTTAAAAAGACGACTTATATCATCCCTCGCTCTTTTACTGGTCCTAATGTATGTTTCAATGGGTCACTTAATGTGGAACCTCCCTTTGCCAGCCTGGTTTAGTGGCAACATGCTTGCTGTTGGACTTTTGGAATTGCTTCTTTCTTCCATCATCTTACTCATAAACAAGAAATTTTTTATCAGCGGATTCAAAAGTCTGGTTCATGGGGCTCCAAATATGGACACTCTGGTGGCTCTTGGTTCGGGCATAAGTTATATCTACAGCATTATTATCCTTTTTGACTCCACAAATGCTGTTATTAATGGAAATGTTCAAAAAGCCATGCACCATATTCATAACTTGTATTTTGAAAGTGCAGCAATGATTCTCACTCTTATAACTGTGGGAAAACTTTTGGAAGCTGTTTCTAAAGGTAAAACTACAAATGCATTAAAAAGTCTTATGAAGCTTACTCCAAAAACTGCTATTGTTCTAAAAGATGGAATTGAATCAGAAATTCCTGCAAGTCAGGTTGTTGCAGGAGATATTTTTGTTGTTTATCCGGGCAGCAATATTCCTGTAGATGGGATTGTGGAAAATGGAACTTCTGCTGTAAATGAATCTTCTCTTACTGGTGAATCTATTCCTGTAGATAAAAATGCAGGAGATAAAGTAAGTGCCGGCACTATTAATACAAACGGAAATCTTGTGTGCCGTGCAACCAGAGTTGGTCAGGATACAACTATTTCTCAAATTATAAAAATGGTAAGCGATGCGGCTGCTACTAAGGCTCCTGTGGCAAAAATTGCAGATAAAGTTTCGGGAATTTTTGTTCCATCTGTGATTGGAATTGCTCTTATCACTTTTGCTGTTTGGATGTTTTGTGGCGCAGAATTTTCGTTTGCATTAACCAAAGCGGTAACTGTTCTTGTTGTTAGTTGTCCTTGTGCTTTGGGACTCGCAACTCCTGTAGCCATTATGGTTGGAAACGGAGTTGGTGCAAAAAATGGGATTTTATTTAAAACTTCGGCAGCTTTGGAAATTGCAGGAAAAACTCAGATTGTGGCTGTAGATAAAACTGGAACTATAACAACAGGTAAGCCAAAAGTTGTTCAGTGTATTCCATCTGCCAATACCGATGAATTATTTCTTCTAAAAACTGCCCTTGCATTAGAAAGTAAAAGTGAACATCCTTTGGCAAAAGCTATTGTCCATTTTTGCAATGAAAAGGGAATTATTCCTTCTGATGTAAAAGATTTTATTGCTGTTGGTGGCCGTGGTGTTAAAGCTGAGCTTTCTGATTGTGATGAACCTGTTACTGTTTACGGCGGAAATCTTTCTTTTATAAAAGAAAACTGCATTTCTGTTGTTACCGGCGAACTTGAAAAGGCGGTTTTAGAACTTGGAAATAAAGGACAGACTCCATTGCTTTTTGCAACTGCAAAAAAATATTTGGGTTGTATTTCTGTTGCAGATTCTATTAAAGACGAAAGTGCATCTGCTGTTTTTCAGCTGAAAAACATGGGGATTCATGTTGTTATGCTTACTGGCGACAATGAAGTTACTGCAAAAGTAATTGCGGCACAGGCTGGGGTAGATGAAGTAATTGCCGGTGTTTTACCAGATGAAAAAGCTGATGTTATTTCCCGCCTTAAACAGAAAGGTAAAGTTTGTATGGTTGGAGACGGTATAAATGATGCGCCTTCTTTAACCAGTGCAGATACTGGAATTGCAATTGGCGCTGGAGCCGATGTTGCTTTAGATGCTGCGGATGTTGTTCTTGTAAAAAGCCGTCTTGATGATGTGCCTGCTGCAATTAGATTAAGCCGCAGAACTTTAAAAAATATTTATGAAAATCTGTTCTGGGCATTTTTCTACAATATAATTCTTATTCCAATAGCGGCTGGTGCTTATGCTTCTATGGGCATAAACATGACCCCAATGTTTGGTGCTGCTGCTATGAGTTTAAGCAGTTTTTGTGTTGTAATGAATGCACTGCGTCTAAATCTTATTAATCTTAGAAAGTCAAAAAATGACAGAAAAATAAAAAATAATTTCCTGGAGGCAAAAATGGAAAAAATTTATAAAGTAGAAGGCATGATGTGTGGTCACTGTGAAGCCCACGTAAAAGAAGCTGTAAGTGCAATTAAAGGAGTAGAATCTGTTACTGCAAGCCACGAAACCGGCGAAGTAAAAGTAATTTCATCAAAAGAAATAAAGTCAAAAGATATAGAAAAAGCCGTTACAAAAGCCGGTTACACTTTTGTGCAGTAA
>JAKSTH010000202.1 GCA_024402655.1 Treponema sp.
TAACCACGAGCTTCGAATGTTGCACGAATACCACCACTTGGGAAAGAAGAAGCATCTGGTTCACCCTGTACTAATTCTTTTCCAGAGAATTCCATAATGATTCCGCCGTCTTTAGTTGGCTGGATAAAAGCATCGTGTTTTTCTGCAGTAACGCCTGTTAATGGCTGGAACCAGTGTGTAAAGTGTGTTGCACCTTTTTCGATTGCCCAGTCTTTCATTGCATTAGCAACGATGTTAGCAACAGATGGATCCAATTTTTCTCCACCTTCAATTGTTTTCATCAACTGCTTGTAAGTTTCTTTTGGCAGTCGAGCTTTCATTGTTGATTCGTTAAAAACGTTTTCACCAAAAATAGATGTTACTTTGTCCATTCATGGACCTCCTTCTTTTATAAAACAAAAAGCGCCGTGCCAATTCCCACAGACTAATTCTGTAGGAATAAACACGACGCCTTTGTCGATTTTGTACTTAGTAATGTTTAGATTGCCATGCAACCCATAAAAACAAAAAAGGTCGCAAAACCACCAAGTTTTGCGACCTCATTGCCGTATGTTTTATTTATACTGCTAGATTAAATATTTGTCAATATTTTTACTGTTTTTTTAAAAATAATTTTTAAAAATCAAATTATCTTCCTAAAAGCTGACGAACGGCAAGAACAAGGAACATAAAATTAGATGAACCGCCGCATTCAAAATACTGGCAGAAAAATAATAAAACTCTTTCACAGTTGTAGGTTTCTACATAAATCTACAATGGGTTATACTGTAAATGTACCAATCTGACCACTAATTCTCTGGATTGAATCGTCAACATTGTGTGAAATATCTTTGAGCATTTCACCACCCTGCTTAATGTTGTTAAGGTCTCTTTCCATTTCAGAAATAGATTCTTTTGACTTTTCTGTTGTGGAAGAAAGATTAGAAACAATAGAAGTAATATTTTCAGTATGATGAGTCATAGATTCAGAAGCCTTGCGAACTTCGGCAGATGAATTTTCCATTTTAGAAAGATATTCACTAACAGTACCAGAAGAAGCCTGCTGAATATTCATTGCTTCGGTAATATTACGAACTACAACATCTGTTGTATCAATAAGCTGGAGAACGTTTCCAAATGCAAGTATGGACTCTTCACTAGATTCCACAACCGACTGAATTGATTCACGAATATGAGAAAGCTGCTGACCAATTTTGTTAGATTCTTCTGTAGAAGTTTCTGAAAGTTTACGAATTTCATCTGCAACAACAGAGAATCCTTTTCCAGCTTCACCAGCATGAGCAGCTTCGATTGCAGCGTTCATAGCCAAAAGGTTTGTCTGTTCGGCAATAGCAGCAATTGCAGCATTGGCTTCAGAAAGCATCATAGAGTCATTTTCAATAATCTTGATTTTTTCGTTAACTTCAGTCTGAGTTTCACTACCCTTTTTAGAAATATTTACAAGATTACCAAAAGAAGAAGCCATTTCTTCTACTGAACTATTAACAGAAAGAATATTCTGGAGCATCTGATCAATTGTACTTGAAGACTCTTTTACAGCTTCATTCTGAACCTGAATAAGAGATGAAAGCATAGCCATGTTTTCGTTGATAGAAGAAATTGAAGTAACTGTTTCTCCAACACTTTCTACCTGAGAAGAAATCTGATTCTGGAAAAGGTTGATATCATCAGAAATGCGGTTTACATTTTCCAAAGTACTTGTTGTAATTTCACCAAGAGTATTTCCTGCTTCACTTAAAACAGTTTCAGAAGTTTTCATATCGCCAACAATTTCACGAAGTTTTCCAATAAAGCTGTTAAAACCTTCTGCCATCTGTCCAATTTCATCTTTAGAGTTTACAGGAATTGTTTTATTTAAGTCGGCATTTCCATCGGCAATAGTTTTACCATATTCATCCATGGATTTAAGAACCTGGTTAATGCGTTTAATAATATTCCAAATGAAAATCTGGAAAATAGTAAGAATAATAACAACAATAATTAAAATACCAATAGCTACAAAGTTTGTAGCAGAATTATCAAATCCTTTTTCTGGGTATCCAATAAGAATATTCCATCCAATTTCTGGAATTGGAGCAACTACATATTCCCAGCCTTTTGTTGAATAGTATGTGTTTTCAACGGGATTTTTTGATTCAAAATCGATTGCTGGGAAAATAGTAGAAATGTCTGTTTTTTCTTCTATATAAATCTGATTTCTTGAACCTGTAACTTCTAAAGCATCATTAAAGAAGAACAATTCAGTAATGTTGCCTGCATTCTTATAAATTGTGTTAACAAAATCTGAAAGAGGAATACCAGTACCGGCAATACCAATAACTTTTCCACTGCTATTATGAACAACAGCATTTACCCACATAAAGGTTTTTCCTAAATCTGGGTTATAGTTAATATTAAAGTTATAAACTGGAGTTTCGTTGATTGTCATGTTATACCAATACTGAGCAGGATCGTCTGGATCCAAAGTATAGGCATATTCACAATCAGAATAGAATTCTTTATCTGTTGTGTTAATCCAGAAAATAGACTTTCCAAGAAAAGCATTCTGATAACTTGCAAATTCTTTAATAGCGGAAGCTTTTAAATCTTTGTTTCCTGGATTTTCCATGTAGTCAATAATTGTAGGAGAAGAAACCAGCTGCATGGCAAGTTTAATTTCGCCATTCAAACTATTCTGAAAATCAAGTTTCTGTTCAATGGAATTAGTTTCAAGAAAAGTTTTTGAAGCTTCTTTAAAATTTCTAGTTGCAAGAATTTCGATTGTAACATTAGTAAAAATAAGTGTTACTACAACACAAATTAGTGAAAATAAAATTGTTTTTGCTCTTAATTTCATATCTATATATAATAAATGGAAAACATCAAAAATGCAACTTTT
>JAKSTH010000203.1 GCA_024402655.1 Treponema sp.
TTTAGGAATTTGCTTTTAGTATTCTTTTTGCAAAAACAAGTGTTGTTACTAAAGCTGCAATACCAAAAATCCATGAAATTATAGCACAAGGAATTGTACCAAGTGATAATGTAAAGCCGGAAATAAGGTATGTTACAAAGGAAATAACTGCAACTGTAATTGCATAAGGTAACTGTGTAGAAACGTGATTCACATGGTCACACTGTGCACCTGCACTTGCCATAATTGTTGTATCTGAAATTGGTGAACAATGGTCACCACAAACAGCACCTGCCATACAAGCTGAAATAGAAACAATTCTGATTGTTCCTTCTGGGAAAGCTGCAATACAAATTGGAATAAGAATACCGAATGTTCCCCAAGAAGTTCCTGTTGCAAATGCAAGTAAACAAGCAATTACGAAAATAATTGCTGGGAGGAACATTTTAAGTCCAGCTGCTGAACCAGAAACTAATCCTGCTACATAATCTTTAGCACCAAGACTGTCTGTCATTCCTTTAAGAGTCCAAGCCAAAGTCAAAATGAGAATTGCAGGAACCATTGCTTTAAATCCTTCTGGAACACTTTCCATAATTTCTTTGAAAGAAATAACTTTTCTGAACATCAAATAAATTATTGTAATGATTAAAGCACCAAAAGATCCCAGTACCAGACCTACAGAAGCATCTGAATTAGAGAAGGCGATTGCAAAATGCATATATCCTTCTTCGTCAGCTGTAAAGAAACCACCAGAATAAATCATTCCGATTACTGAAAGAACAATAAGAACTGCAACTGGGAAAATCAAATCAAGAACTTTACCGTTTGTTTTAGTATCAGAAAGTTCATCAGCAGCCTCTTTTAAAGCATCTGTTACAGATTCAAATTTTGCCATAGGACCATATTCGAACTTCATACCAATCATAACAAACATCATGATAAGTGTAAGAATTGCATAGAAGTTAAACCCGATTGCTTTACAGAAAAGGAAAATACCGTTTTCACCTTCTGTTACAAAGCCTGCAACTGCTGCTGCCCATGAAGAAATTGGGGCAATAATACAAACTGGAGCTGCTGTAGCATCAATAAGGTATGCAAGTTTTTCTTTTGAAACACCGTATTTATCTGTAACAGGTTTCATTACTGAACCTACTGTAAGGCAGTTGAAATAATCATCAATAAAAATCAACATACCAAGAATTACTGTACAAATCTGTGCACCAACTTTTGTTTTAATGTGTGTTTTAGCCCAGTTACCAAAAGCTGCAGATCCACCTGATTTATTCATTAGGGCAACCATAATTCCAAGTACAACAAGGAATACAAGAATACCTACATTGTAAGAATCAGAAAGAGAGCCAACTAACCCGTCCTGGAAAACATGTGTAAGAAATCCAGAAAAACCAGAAGCAGCATCAATTGCGTAGAAAACTCCACCAATGAAGATTCCTACAAACAAAGATGAAAATACTTCTTTAGTAATAAGTGCTAATGCAATGGCAACAATTGCTGGTACCAATGCCCAAAAGGTTCCTGTCATATAATTTCCTCCAAATCTATATAAAGACTAAATTATTTTTCGCCGCCTAATGTATCAGAAGCAGTTTTTGTTTCTGGTAAATCTTTTTCATCAATTGGTGTGTAAATTGTATCGTTTGAATAGAATCCATTAGCTGTATGAACAACGCCTGCTGGTGAACCTGGTAATGAGAACTGAACTTGTGCTACAGCAAAGTATGTCTGTTTTGCAGAAAGTTTTTCATTTACAAGGGCTGGTGTAAGTCCCATAGCAGAAGCATTTGCAATTACATCGAATCCGTTTTTATATGGATCAAGAATAGATTTGTTTTTGAAATCCCCTGTAAGGCTTCCAACTAAAACAGAATCTTTTGCAGATGATTTGTAATGTTTTCCTGAATAAAGAGAAATAATGAGTTTAGGATTTTCAATTTTTGCTTTTTCAAAGACGGTTGAAATTGTTGAATAAGGAGTATCAATTTTAATCAGACGCTGATTACTTTTTGCAATCAATGAAATTACAGAGTTTACATAATCTTCTGAAATATTAATAAGAGATTCCATTTCATTTTCAACTTTGAAAGTAACGGTTTCTTCCTGATAGTTGTCTTTTGCATTTATCTGTGCTGTAAGTGTGTATTCTTTTCCAGCTTCTGCAAAAGGCCAGATAAAAGTTACCTGTGGTTCAGACATCTGTACTGATGTAATATGTCCGTTTTTTTCATCAATTATTTTAATTACATCAATTTCTTCACCGGCAAGTTTAGAAAGAGTAATTTTTACATTTGCGTTTGTAACATTTACCGAAATATGATTTGCTTCAACAGTGCTTATGATGGTTTCTTCTACATCTGTAGAACCACAGCCGGCAAGGGCAAAAACCATAGCTGAAACTAAAAGTGAAAGAAGACAACATTTAAATTTATTCATTTTTTAACCTCTATTTTCTATAATATACTTACTTTTATCATCTTACAAGTTTTTCTATAAAATCTATAGAACAAAAAAAGCATTTTAGATATAATGTTTAGAAATATGAAAAGCAATGTTGTGGTTTGGAAATGTAAATGTATGACTCATAATTCTAATGCCCCTTTGTTTTTAAATTTATTATTTGAAGATTGTTAAGACTGAATTCTTTTTTTAGAGTTCAGTTTTTTTTTATATAAACAGGTTTTTTAAGGAGTGTATATAAATGAAAAGAGAAGACATCAATAAGGTATTGATTATTGGTTCAGGTCCTATTGTAATTGGACAGGCTTGTGAGTTCGACTATTCAGGAACTCAGGCATGTAAAGCTTTAAGAGAACAGGGATACAAAATTGTTCTTGTAAACTCAAACCCTGCAACTATCATGAC
>JAKSTH010000204.1 GCA_024402655.1 Treponema sp.
ACCACTTGCAACAAATTATTTTTTACTATATTATTAAATACATCGCCGGGATGGCGGAATTGGTAGACGCCCAGGACTTAAAATCCTGTGTCGAGCGATCGACGTGCCAGTTCGATTCTGGTTCCCGGCATGAGCCTCCTTGTTTTGCAGGGAGGCTTTTTTTTTAGAGTTTTCAGAAAGGGGTTTTCAATGGAATTTCATTCATATTCACGCACCTGCGCTTTTTCTTCAATCGATGCAATCCGCGACAAACATGTTACAATTATGGGCCTTGGTCTTAATGGTGGTGGTGAAGCTGCCGTTCGCTTTTTCTTAAAGAAAGGTGCATATGTTCTTGTAACAGATATGAAAACTCAGGAACAACTTCAGTCAACTGTAGATAAAATCAATAATGATCCAGACTTAGACACAAGCCGCCTTACTTATCGTCTTGGAGAACATCGCATAGAAGATTTTGAAAATGCAGATTGTGTAATTAAAAACCCTGGAGTTAAATTCGAAGGTAACAAATACCTGGCCGCAGCAAAAGCAATCGAAACTGATCTTTCTATTTTCCTTCGTTTTACAAATGCACCAATCATTGCAGTTACAGGCAGCAAAGGAAAATCTTCCACAGTAAGTGCAATTTTTTACGGACTTAAAACTGCAGGATATAAAACTTTCCTTGGTGGTAACATTACAGTAAGCCCTCTTACATTTATTGATGAAGTAAATCAGGACACTCCAGTTGTAATAGAATTTTCTTCATGGCAGTTGGCAGATCTTCGTGGTCGCGGTGTTCTTAAACCTTATATTTCTATTATCACAAAAATTGTTCCAGACCATCAAAACTGGTATGGCAACATGGAAGATTATGTAAAAGATAAGCGCCTTATTTATGCAAATCAGGATGGCGGAGATTATTCTCTTTTTGATTTTGATGGAGATGAACCTGGAACTGGTCCAGATCAAACACTTTATCCAGAAACACAAACCTGGGGAAATCTTTTTGCAAAAGAAAGCAAGGCAACTATCCTCCGCTATGGAAAGGAAAAACTTTCTGAAAAAACTTTTGGTGTATGGCAGGAAAAAGGACCTCGCAACACTTGGGTAGGAAAAATTCTTCTTCCAAGAATGACAAAACCTGAAACAGTTTTAAAAGGTCTTTCAGTTCCAGGAGAGCACATGAAAACAAATGTTTTAAATGCAGCTCTTGTTATGTACTTAATGAATGTTCCTGCTGAAAAAATTGTGAAAATTCTTGGTGAATGGCAGGGAGTTGAACATCGTCTTCAGTATTTCCACAGCTGGAAAAACAATGCCGGCACAACATACAAATTCTATAATGATACATGTGCCACAGTTCCAGAAGCAGCAGCAGCCGCAACACAAGCATTCGGAAAACCAGTAACACTAATTACCGGCGGAACTGATAAAGGATTGGAATTAAATAAATTTACAGAAACAGTAATCAATAAAGACGGCAATTTTGCAGCAATAAAAAATATGTACTTTTTAGCTGGAACTGCTACAGATAAAATTCTCCCAGATTTAGATAAAGCAGGCGTAAAATATAACGGACCTTATGCAAGCCTTGGCGAATTACTTGCAGCCGTAAAAAATGACCTTACAGCTGTAAAAGGTGAAGATGAAATTGTTGTCTTTAGTCCTGGAGCCACAAGTTTTGGAATGTTTGCCAACGAATTTGACCGGGGAAACCAGTTTATGAATGGAGTAAAAAACCTGTTCTAGATTAAAAACAGGTTTTTCACATTAAATATAAATTATTCTCCTAATCTTTCTTTGATGGTATTCATATTTCTTTTAACAATTTCAGTTGGTGATATAAGAGAAAAATCTCTTACATAACAGCTGAAAGTTTTATCAAAAGCACCAATACCATCAACAACCAGATAAAGATAGATTTTGTCTTTAAGTTTGTATTCTTCTTTTAAATAATCAAGGAATTGAGGCTGAAATGCCAGAGAAAACTGCATGCCTTCATATTCAACGGTCAATTCACTTTCAATAGGAACACCATACTTTGACATTGCATTTTCTTTAAGTTTTTTAGGATAACTTTTAAGAGAAGTTTCCATTAAAATCTGCCAGCGGAAACTTGAATATCCTGGAGTCCAGTCTGGATCTGAATCTGGATTTGTAGTGTGATTATACATCCATTTTACACCTTCCAAATCTAATGGACTGTAATCCAGATATTTCATAGTATCATTGGCAAGCATGCCTGGGAACCAATAATAAAAACCATTTACTTTTACAGGAAGTATGCTATTAACAGAAACAAGATAAGGATCAATAGTTTTGCTGCGGACAATAATATAAACCACATCATTCATAGCTTTGCCAAGTTCATCGCCGCTTGAAATTTCAGCACCTTTTTTTGCAGTCTGCTTAACATCAAAATAAATCATTTCGTAAGTACTGGTTCTGTCTTCATTTTCAAAAAAATATGTCTTATTGATTTCCACAACGACAGAATTTTTCATTAAAGAAGGAAGCTTTTCTGGTGATTTTACCACTTTACCAGAATAATCACTTGTAATAGAAGAATTTTTTTCGCAACGTTTTCCACCCCATGGAAAATCGTTTAATTCCTGTGCCCAAAGTCCCATAGACAATACAGCACTAAAAATAAATAAAAGTACTTTTTTCATAGATATTCTCCTCACTCAAATTGCTTGTGATTTTCAATTGATTTTTTTATGCATTCAAAAGTTGTTGCGCTGATGTCATGTTCAATTTTGCAGGCATCTTCTGCGGCAATTTCTTTTGGAACACCAATTC
>JAKSTH010000205.1 GCA_024402655.1 Treponema sp.
AATCATATTTACTGCCAGGGGACAGACCTCCAGAAGTATTGTGCCAAGTATGGAATCTTTATTGAAAGCTATTATCCTTTTGGCGGAAGAGGCCATACTGGTGAAAGCTTTAATAACCCTGTGATTGTAAAAATTGCAAAAAATCATGGAAAAACTTCAGCCCAAATTATTGTTCGCTGGCATTTACAGTCGGGATTTGTTGTTATTCCAGGTTCCTCAAATCCAGCTCATATTCTGGAAAATTTTTCTGTGTGGGATTTTGAATTGAGCGCTGACGAAATGAAAGAAATCGCTTCAATTAACAAAAATCGAAGATATGAAAACTGGTAATTTATAACAATCAGTCTGAAATAAAAATATTTTCTCTCTTGACTCTTCTATACCGTTCAGTATATTATTATACCGAGTGGTATAATAATGGAAAACAAAGATTTAATCACAGAAAACGCAATAAAGCTTTTTTCACAGAAAGGCTATGAAGCGGTAGGCGTTCAGGAACTTTGCGAAGTGTCTGGAATCACAAAACCAACGCTTTATTATTACTTCAAAAGCAAGGCTGGAGTTCTTGAACACATCGTAAACACGAAAGGTGCGGAACTTCTTTCAAAAATACAATCGGCTCTCACTTACAATCACGATTTTATAAAAGGACTTACTGATGTTCTAAAGACTGAAATCAATTTTGCTGTGGAAAATACGGCTTTTTTCGATTTGCATTGTACGCTTTTTAACAGTCCCGAAAATAGCGGGCAGAAAAATATTTATTCCAACACGATTTCACAAATTCAAAAATGCTTTGACGATTTCTTTTTTGCTTCCTGCAACGAGTTTGGAAATATGCGTGGAAAAGAATTACTTTATTCAAAACTTTTTCACAACAATGTAGTTTCCACGGCAGTTCTTGTTGCAAAAGGAAAAATTACTTATTCCGAAGAAATTGTTTATCAAATAATTCACAGTCAAGTTTACGGAATGGCAAATTAACGAGGGCAGAATGGAATTTTTTGAAAAGAATATTTTTGCTGACAAAGTTTTTTATCATATTTATCCGCTCGGTCTTGGAAATTGTCCGAAAGAAAACGATTTTCATCAGGAAGCGGGAAATTTTTTTGAAGTTTTTGCAACGGATTTGGACAGAATCAAAAATCTTGGGTGCAACGCAATTTATCTTGGACCAATTTTTGAATCAAGCCGTCACGGTTACGATACTCTGGATTATTATTACATTGACCGCCGGCTGGGAAACAATCAGAAGTTCAAAGATTTTTGTAAAATTGCTCACGAAAAAGGATTTGCCATTGTTCTTGATGCCGTTTTCAATCACACAGGAAGAGATTTTTTTGCATTCAAGGACATTCAGAAAAACGGAAAAAATTCTCAATACAAAGACTGGTATCTGAATCTGAACTTTGAACGACAGAGCAATTACGGTGACTGCTTCGATTATGACGGCTGGGCTGGCTGCAAGGATTTGGTAAAACTGAATCTTTTGAATGAAGATGTTCAAAATCATATTTTTGGTGCGGTAAAATTCTGGATTGAAGAATTTGAAATTGACGGACTCAGGCTTGATGCGGCAGATGTTATCGAAGGAAAATTTCTCGAAAAACTCGGCTCTTTCTGTCGTTCACTGAAAAACGATTTCTGGCTTATGGGCGAAGTTGTCCACGGCGACTACAACCACTGGTGCAATTCAAAAAAAATCGACTCCGTAACAAATTATCAGATTTATTCAGCACTTTTTTCTTCCGTTGATAATTTCAATTTCTACGAGCTTTCTTTCAATCTGAACCGCGAGTTTGGCGAAAACGGTTTGTACAAATTTGCACCTCTCTACAATTTCCTCGACAATCACGATGTAAACAGAGTTGCTTCCGTCATTAAAAATCCTCAGAAACACCTTTATATGATTTACGCGCTTCTTTTTGCAATTCCGGGAATTCCTTCTATTTATTATGGAAGTGAGTTCGGTCTAAAAGGCAAACGAGGGCAGTGGGATGATTTTGAACTTCGTCCAAGTCTTCCGCCATTTTCTGAAATTCCTGATTTTGCAAAACCTGATTCCGATTTTTCGTTCCTGCCACAGGCAATCAGAAGTTTTGCAGAATTGAGAAAATCTTCCAACGCTCTGAAATTTGGTAAATATATAGAAGAAACTGTTTCAAACAGGCAGTTTGTTTTCAGCAGAAATTATCAGAATGAAAAAGTGCTTGTGATTTGCAACAGCGATTTCAAATCAGCAAAGATTCAACTAAATCTGAATTGTGACAAATACGAAGATATGTTTTCTGGTCAGATTTATTCAGCAGAAGAAATGAAACAGTTTGAGATTGGAGAGTGTGATGTGAGGTTTTTGAAGAGGATTATAAACTAATAATCTATACCTAAAAAGCATAAATCTCATCTAAAATAAGTATTTGCTATATCTATCTCTGAAAAATATACTTTAACTGTAAAATGGCTTAGTGTATGGAAGGGCGGCGAAGCCGTTGCGTAGCAATGCAGCGATAGCGGAACCCTGGAACACACGACGGTAAATAGAAAATGCGTTAAGAAAAATTGCGAAAACCTGGAGCAATTTTTTAGCATTTACTGTTTGCCGGAAGCCCCATTTCTGGAGGAAAAAATGAAAAAAACAATTCTTACACTTTTACTTGGAGGTCTTTTAATGGCATCAACTTA
>JAKSTH010000206.1 GCA_024402655.1 Treponema sp.
TAAATCAAAGTTATTTTCGGAATATGTACATAAAATAGCTGAAATGCAGAAATAGGGTAGAAAGCTAAATTGAAGTTTTTATGTGCTACTAGGATATACGGTAGCTGCTATGATTTTGACTATTCGGTTTAGAAAATTGCCGATTTCTAAGCAAGGTTAGA
Source organism: Treponema sp. (assembly GCA_024402655.1). Lineage (GTDB taxonomy): Bacteria > Spirochaetota > Spirochaetia > Treponematales > Treponemataceae > Treponema_D. The sequence continues at coordinate 162 of JAKSTH010000206.1, forward strand.
GCTATTAAGACAAATTATAATCAAAAAATACCGAATAAATGTATTGCAAAACGCCATACAATGTATTACGATAATGGCAATGAAAGGTGGTGTTTATATGGCAGCTAAAACAGCAAATGTTACAGCAAGAATACAACCAGATATAAAGGAATCGGCAGAGGCTATATTGGAAAAACTCGGAATACCTGTTTCTGTTTTTATAGATATGACATATAGACAGGTAATTGCAACAAACGGTGTTCCATTTGAATTAAAAACTTCAAAGGCTTTAGTCACTAGAGATACTATGACAGATGCTCAATTTAATTCTATGATGAAAACTGGACTTGCCCAGGCAGTATCGGATGATTCTAGCCTAGCAAAGGATGTTTTTGAAGAGTTAAGAAAGAGAGTATAGTAGTGGCAGAGATTTACGAAGTTAAGATTACTCGTCAAGCTCAGGAACAGGTGGCAGAAATAGTGGATTATATTTCGAATGAATTATTTGCACCGGAAGCCGCTAGTAATCTTTTGGATAAAATGGAAAACAGTATAATGTCTTTATCGGAGTTTCCAGAGCGATTTCAATTAGTGGAAGAAGAACCATGGAAAACTGAAGGAATTCACAGATTAGTGATTGGAAACTTTTTGGTTTATTATTGGATAAATAAGCCAGAGAAAAAAGTTCAAGTCACAGCTGTGATATATGCTAAAAGAGATCAAATAGAGCAATTAAATGATATGAATATAGATTATTAAAATGTAAAAATGGGCAGCTTAACTACCAATGTCATTAAGTTAAGATGACGAAATAGGATCTCAGTATTAGAAATAATACTGGGGTCTTTTTATTTTTCAAAAAACAGTTGACACAGATTCAAATATGTGCGGCCGCTTTCGCTATTGAATGATAATGATGTAGCGAAAGCGGCCCTTGTAATTAAGAAAAACTTGATTGCAAGGAGGTCACGTATGAAACCAAACGCTCTTAAAAAACTTTTATTTTCAGAAATCAAATCTGTATCTAATCGATTGGCTGATTTCTGTATGTCTGCAGGAAAAGATTTCACTAGAAATCGAAAAATCTCATTTGAAACTGTTCTCAAGACTATTATAGGTATGGAATCTAGCAGTCTTACAAATGAACTTATTGATGCATTTGGAATAAGCCCAGATATGCCATCTGCATCAGCATTTATCCAACAACGTAACAAGGTTAAAGCAGAAGCTTTTAAGGCTGTTTTCGATGGCTTTACGTCTAATCTCATTAACGAAAAAAGAGATATCCTGCGTATCCTAGCAGTCGATGGATCAGATGTTCAAATTGCTACAAATCCAGATGATCTATCTTCATATCACCCAGGTACAAATGGACAAAAACCTTATAATCTACTTCACCTTAATGCGCTGTTTGACTTGAAGCACAAAATATATACAGATGCTGTGATTCAAGGACGCATGGATTGTAATGAGCATAATGCATTACAAGAAATGATTGACAGGTCAAACATTAGAAAAGCTTTAGTGATAGCAGATCGTGGCTATGAATCGTACAATAACATGGCCCATATACAAGAAAAAGGATGGTATTTTCTGATTAGAATTAAAGATGGTAAAACAGGCATAAAAGAAGGTCTGACACTTCCTGATATTGATGAGTTTGATGTGAAAATTTCTCTTAAAATCACACGTAGACAAACTAAAAAAACAAAAGAATTATTTATGGATAAAAATCACTATCGATTTTTGCCAAGCACTGCAACATTTGATTATCTGCCCTTAAAATCCAAAAAACATGCCCCAATACAGTTTTACACGCTTAATTTTAGGATTGTTAGATTTAAGGTTACTGATGATTTGTATGAAACTGTGCTTACAAACTTAGATGCAGATTCATATTCATCAGGAAAACTTAAAGAACTGTATGCTGCACGTTGGGGCATTGAAACATCTTTTCGAGACTTGAAATATACGATTGGAATGCTTGATTTCCATTCAAAAAAGGTGATGTGTATTCATCAAGAAATCTATTCACGTCTGATAATGTATAACTTTGCTGAAATGATTACCTCGCACGTAGTCATTGAAAAGAAACAAAGGAAATACACTTATAAAGCCAATTTCACCGTTGCGGCACATATGAGTAGATTATTCTATCAAGGAAAAACAACATCACCTAATTTAGAAACCATTATATCGCAAAATATAATACCTGTAAGACCTGATAGGCATCGCGAGCGAAAACTAACAGCAAAAATCTTTCATGGTTTCTTATATAGAGTAGCATAATTTCAATACAATAGAATAATTATTTTGAGACAGATGAGAATCTGTCTTATTTGAGTACAATAAAAAAGAGAAAAGCAGGAAAGCATTTAAGCCTTCCTGCTAATTTCCATTTAGTCCGCCTCTTTCACAATGTTAACTTAATGACATTGGCTTAACTACTGCTCATTTTATATTGTGAACGAAGTTTGAATAGCCCGAATTATC
>JAKSTH010000207.1 GCA_024402655.1 Treponema sp.
CCAAAAAGGATTTCATCTTCAACAAAATAACTTACCAGCTGACTTTCAATATCCTGAAATACAGAACCTACTTTAAGAGCAAGTTTTCCTGGATTTACTTCAAAAGTATCCTGTCCGTCAATTTTTACAGAACCATAAAAATCTCCAGTATAGTGATGAGGTATAAGTCCGTTTATACAATTACAAAGTGTTGTTTTTCCTGCCCCTGATTCTCCAATTACGCCAACAAAATCCCCTTTTTCAATATGAAGGGAAATGTTTTCCAACGCATTTGTTTTTGCATTTGAATACTTAAATGTAAGTTCTTCGATGTTAATCATAAAAGATTCCTGTAAGGTCTATATTAATTATTCAGCTTTTGCTTCTGTGTTATCAGAAATAAAAGGCTTTTTAAGAACTTTCATTAATGGTGCATAAAGTACTGCAACAATAATTGTGTTTAATGTTGCTGTTCCCAAAACGATTGGTACATATGCTACCAATGCAGCAGGATCAGATTTAATAAATACTAAAAGAAGAACTACATAAAGTCCGCCAGAAATTACTGTACTTACGAAAGTTGAAACTGCAGCAAGCACGATTTCCATTGTCTTGTTTTTTGCAGGAATCATAACAAGAAGACCCATAGCAAGAGCACCAGCAAATTCTGAACCAAAATTCAACCAAGGAGTTCCTGGGAAGAACTGACAGATTGCGCCAGCCAAAATACCAATAATAATGCTGTAATAAAGCTTTGGACGAATCAAAACAATTGCCATACAATACATAGCAATAATGAAGTTAGGTTTCATACCAGCAATATTGATAATTGAACCTACAAAAAATTTTAATACTGCACCAGCTGCAAGTAATACTGCTGTAAGCAATAAATCCTGAAGTGAAAGACCTTTTTTAGCCTCTGTTTTCAATTCGCGTTTTTCCATATTTATTTCTCCTATGTCCTTTTTTATTTACTACACATTGTTTCTATGTATAGTAAGTTTCTTTATATAGTAACAATACACCTAGATTATGTTACTGTCAATAGTATCATAAAAGAAAAATTGAAATTTTTTGAATTTTTGTTTTGATTTATTTAAAATACGAGTGGATTTCTATTCTTTCATTAAATCTTTTAAGGAAACACTGTCTAAATAGTTTTCTATAAGATCATCAAGTTTAGACCACAAAGGCAGGGTTCTGCATTTTTCCTTTTTTTGGCAAGGTGCGGCTCCTTTTTCAAGACACATTACAGGAGCCAATGTTCCTTCGGTAATTCGGAGGATATCACCAACTTTGTATTCTTCTGGAGTACGGTTAAGTTTATAACCGCCTCCTTTTCCATGTACGCCGTCTACAATGCCATTTTTTGAAAGCAAAGTCATAATAGATTCTATATATTTTTGAGAAATTTCCTGACGTTCAGCAATCTCTTTTAAAGGGATTCTTTCATCATTCATATGCTCTGCCATATCAATTAAAACACGCAATGCGTAACGTCCACGGGTAGAAACAATCATATAATATCCTCTTACCTACCTATTATATATGATTATTCTTAATCTGCAAATAATGCTGTAGAAAGATAACGGTCACCTGTATCTGGCAACAATGTAACAATTGTTTTTCCAGCATTTTCAGGTTTTTTAGCAAGTTCAATTGCAGCCCACAAAGCAGCGCCACTTGAAATACCAACTAAAACTCCTTCTTTTTTACCAACCAATTTACCGATTGCAAAAGCATCATCATTTTCTACAGGAATGATTTCATCATAAATTTTTGTATCAAGAACATCTGGAACAAAACCTGCACCAATTCCCTGAATTTTATGAGCACCAGCAGTACCTTTACTTAAAACAGGTGATGAAGCTGGTTCAACCGCAACAATTTTTACATCAGGATTTTTAGATTTAAGATATTTTCCTGTACCTGTAACAGTTCCACCAGTTCCAACACCGGCAACAAAAATATCAACCTTGCCGTCTGTGTCTTCCCAAATTTCTGGTCCAGTAGATTCAAAATGAGCTTTAGGATTAGCAGGATTTACAAACTGACCTGGAATAAAACTGTCTGGAATAGAAGCTGCAAGTTCATCTGCTTTTGCAATAGCACCTTTCATTCCTTTGGCACCTTCTGTCAAAACTAATTCCGCACCATAAGCTTTCATAATCTGTCTGCGTTCTACTGACATTGTATCTGGCATAACAATAATAACTTTATAACCACGAGCTGCAGCAACAGAACAAAGACCTATACCTGTATTTCCAGAAGTTGGTTCAATAATAGTAGAACCTTCCTTTAATTTTCCACTTTTTTCTGCATCATCAAGCATTGCTTTTGCAACACGGTCTTTAACACTACCTGCAGGATTAAAATATTCCAATTTTACAAGGACCTTTGCATTAAGACCCAATTCTTTTTCGATATTAGATACTTCTAATAAAGGTGTGTGACCAACCAACTGATCTGCTGAAGTATAGATTTTTGCCATATGTGCCTCCTGTAAGGTTTCAATCTTAAATTTATAATAATTTTTTATACCTACTATGTCAATAGGTAATAAAAAATATCTGTCATTTCAACCAAAAACCACCAGTCATTTCGACCTAAAGCCACCTGTCATTTCGACCGCAGTGGAGAAATCCCTCCTCCT
>JAKSTH010000208.1 GCA_024402655.1 Treponema sp.
AAAAAGCAATAAGGCACTAAATTTCAGGTTATAAATAAGATTCAATAAAATAAAAGGCACTACTAATAGAGACCAATAAAAATTACTAGTCCATTTCAAACCTTCCCAACCATGTACTATAACTTCTAAATAATAAAATAGAAAACTTGCAATTGATAAAAAAAATAGACTACTAATTTTAAATACATTTTTTATCATAAGTTTGTTTTTCTCCCGCTAAATTTCTGTTTGTGTGCTTAATTATACCACATTCTGTGTTCATCCGCGTTTATCTGTGGTTATGGCTTACCCGACCAAATTCGAATCTAATCTGAATATTTTTCGACAATTCTTTCAACTTTGATTTTTCCACCAAGAAGAGTTTCAACTAATTCTCCTTTAAGTTTTCCACTCCAATATTCTCTTGCCTGAGCAATTTTCTTTTCAAAACTATCCCCATTAATCTGAGGGAGAAAGATTGCGTCCCCTGTAAACGAATCACCATCAGAGCTCAATTCAACCATCTGAAGAATTTTTCTATTATAACTCAAAAAGTTTTCTTTCCATTTTTCAGCCTCTTCCAAGGTTTTACAAACATATAAACATTTTAATCGTGATGGTTTTTCGGGGAATTCTGTGGCTCTTACTAATTCAGTTATAGTTTCTCGTACAGCCCTAGACTGATTGAATATATAATCTTGAATAACAAGTTTTCCTGAATCAGAATAATCATTTTCATTCAACACCTGGAATACATCTGCTCCATCATTTCGCCTGGCTTCTCTTTTCATCCAGAAATCATATAAACGATTGTTATCATCACCTGAAAAATCTATTATCTGCCCTTCATACATTGGAATTCGGGTAACCAAATGATAATACTTCATAACAAATACTCTCCTTGTTATTTAAATCAATTCTTATTGATTGGGATAACCATCTTATTATAGTCGATAATTTTTTTTTATGTTATATTTATATTTAGGAGTAATTAATGCCTGTTGTTAGTGAATTTGAAGGAATTGAAATCTGTCTCTATTTTGATGACCACATGCCTCCTCATTTTCATGCGAAGTACGCTGGACAGGAAGCCTTGGTTGAGATAGAGAATTCCTGTGTTTTGAAAGGCGCCATTCCTTCAAATAAGCTGAAATTAGTTTTAGCTTGGTCAGAGTTGCATAAGCAGGAACTTACTGATGGCTGGAATCAAGCTAAAAATATGGAATTACCAGCAAAAATAAATCCACTAAAATAAGGAGGTTCATTATGGAAGTTGTTCAGGTTTTACCAAAAGACAATTACGATGTTTTCGTTTACTTTGTAGACGGAAAAATTAAGAAATATAATGTATCTCACTTAGTTGGAAAAGGAATATTCTCTAAACTTTCTGATTCAGATTTTTATATAAACAATTGTACTGTCCTAAATGGCACCCTCGCCTGGACTTTGGATGGTAAATACGATAAATACAATTGTATTGATATTGATCCTTATACAATTTACGAAAAAGGAATTGATGTAGAAGATCCTTTAGAACAAATTGCCTAATCGGAAATGAAACTAATTTCCCTGTAATACTTTCTCAAAAAACCACTTATATTCTTTTTCTTTCATATCTACATAAGCGGCTCTATTATCTGTTCCAACTTTTAAAAGAATTTCTTCTTTAATCGAGTTATATTCTTGAACAAGTGCAGGTGTTTCTCGTAATCGATTTCTGAAGGCAATGTGTCTCAACAGTTCAGGATTATCCTTTTTACAAACATATAAATGATGGGCAATTTTTATAGAAACATTATCTTCATCAAAGGCTTCTCTTCCAGAAATTCCTAAATCACCTTTATAAACATATCCTATTTTTTCTAAATCTTCTTTTACTAACAGAAATTGCGCTTTATCTTGTACTACAACATCAATATCAATAATTGGTTTTGCCTTCATTCCAGGAATAGATGTACTTCCTACATGCTCAATTGAAATATACTCTCTTAGATTCCGTTCAAGCATTTGTTTGATGAGAATAAATTGTTGCGGCCATTTAGAATTATATGATTCTATTACCATTTTTTGTATCCCGCTAAATTTCTGTTTGTTTGGATATTTACATCCTCAGCTTCATTCTTGAATAGTCCTCTACTCATATTTAGGACCAAATCCTTTTGAAAAAGCCACTGTGTCCGGATATTCGTAGTAACCATTTTTCTTGTAAAAATTATAGGCAGGAACAGTTCGCTCTGTTAATAAGAACGTAGCTTCAATTCCCTGGGTCAGAAGATATTCTTCCATCTGATGTAAGAAATCTGATCCAATTCCTTTTCCCTGGACTTCTGTTTTTACACACAGTTCATTGATAATATATTCCGTTCCGCGGAACCAGTGTTTTACATAGCCCATAGAAAGAGCCATCATCTGGTCGTTATCAAAAAATCCAAGAGTAAGGGAATTAACGTTTCCAATCAAATCAATGATGTATAAATCCAGCTGCTGTTTATCACTCCAGTCATCGTACCAGGGTGCCTTAGTGAAAATATTCACAAAAAATTCTTTTATGAGTTCTTTGTCTGCTAAAGAAAGTTTTTTAATTTCCATTTTTTACCTACTTATCTTTTTCACAAAATCACAAATTATTTTTGAAGTTTCCTCGTAAGACTGA
>JAKSTH010000209.1 GCA_024402655.1 Treponema sp.
ATTATATTTATGAGTACAAATAATGATTTATGTCCTTGTGGTTCAGGAAAAAAATACGGCGAATGCTGCGAACCAATTATTAAAGGAACTACAAAAGCTCCAACTGCAGAAGCATGTATGCGTGCCCGCTACACTTCTTATGTAAAACATGAAATTGATTACATCATCAACTCTTGTGAAGAAGGTGAAGGAATTGGTGAAGTAGATCGTCAGGCTACAGAAGACTGGTCAAAACAGTCACAGTGGAATGGCTTAAAAATTCTTCGCACAGAAAAAGGCGAAAAAGATGATGAATACATTGTAGAATTTGAAGCAGATTATACTTTGCATCAGATGCACGATGTTCACCACGAAATTTCTTTATTCAAGAAAATCAATGATGACTGGAAATATGTAGCAGGAAATGTAATTCCAACTACAGTAAAACGCGTTGGTGTAAAAGTTGGAAGAAATGACCCATGTCCATGTGGCAGTGGTAAAAAATACAAACAATGTTGCGGTAGATAAAAAGTTAACCGCATAGGGGGCGAAACAAAATCCATGTGCAAGTGGAAAGTAAGAACAAAGGTTTCGCCAACAAACAATGTTGCGGTAGATAAAAATATTACCGCATAAAATAACATTTGCATATTTTAAAAGATGGGCTGTGTATGGAACCATATTACAGTCCATTTTTTTTGAGGATAGGTATGGAAAAATATATTACAGGGTTTCATTCGATTGAAGAAAAAGTTCGTGCTGGTAAAAATCAGTCTAATTTGAAAATTTTCTATAGTAAAGCTGGTCCACGTGTAAAAAAGATTATTGAAGAAGCTGGAAAAGCTGGAATTAAATGTTCACAGGTAGAAGATAAACAGCTGAATGAAATGGTAAAAGATCTTGATGCTACATTGCAGGATCATCGTGGCATTGTAATGAAAATAGAAAATACATCTGCACAGGAAAGCAATCTTGTAGATATTAATGCCTGGATTAAAGCTCATGACGGAAATGAAAAAGCAACTGTTGTAGTATTAGATAGAGTTACAGATCCTCACAATGTTGGTGCTATTTTAAGAAGTTGTGATCAGTTTGGTGTAGATTTAGTAGTGATTCCAGAACACAAAAGTGCCAGTGATATTGCAGGTAATGAAGTAATTGGAAGAACAAGTGCTGGTGCCAGTGCATGGGTACCTGTTGCTATTGTTAATAATCTTGTTAGAGTTGTTGAACAGCTGAAAGAATTTGGTTTCTGGGTTTATGGTGCAGATGCAGGTGGTGAAACTCTTGGTAAAATTGATTTCCCTGCAAAGACTTGTTTAATTATGGGTAGTGAAGGAACAGGAATTGCACAGTTACTTGAAAAACAGTGTGATACAATTGTTTCTATTCCAACTTGTGGAAAAATAGATAGTCTTAATGTTTCTGTTGCAGCTGGAGTATTATTGTACGAACTTTATAGAAGACAAAATTGACAAACTCTATAAATCCGTGAGAAAATAAATAATAAGAGGTTTATATGTCTAAGCGTCAGGATGAAATTGCAAAAAAGGCTGTAAGAAAAGCTACAATTAAAAATCTTAAAGTAAAGAAAAATTCAAGACTTGCTCAGTTAAAAGCTGATTATGAAAAGCAAGTAAGAGATATCAACATTCAGTTTGCAGAAGATCCAGAAAGATTAAAAGCAAAATATGCATCAGCTGATTATGCTAAATCTGAAAAAGCAAGAAAACGAGCTGAAAAACGAATTGCGCAGGAAAAAGAAAAAATTGCTTTTGAAAACAGCATGAGACAGCCTACAATGGCAGAATCTGTTGCAAGTTCTATTGTTCAGGGAATAGGATGTGCATTATCTATTGCAGGGCTTGCTATTTTGGATACAATTGCTATTCAGAAAGCACAGGATTTTGTAAGCCTTACAACAGTGTTCTTCTCTTTGTTTGGTGCTGCAATGATTCTTATGTATTTATTCTCTGTATTACAGCATTCAATTCCAAATTATGTTGCAAAAAAAGTATTTAATAGATTATCACATGTTTTTGCATTCTTAAATATTGGTTTCTGTTATAGTGTTTTCACAATCACAAAACTTCAGGGCCTTTATGGATGGATTTTGTTTGGAGTTGTATGGGCTTTGGCTTTAATAGGAATTATTTTCTATTCAATTTCAGGTCATAAACACGATAAAGTTAATGCAATTCTTTATATTATTGCAGGTTTCTCTGGTATTGTTCTTGCAAAAGTATTATTCAATGTAATTCCAGTACAGAGTTTCTCTATGCTTATGTTTGCTGCAGCTTGTTTTGTATTTGGTATCTTCTTCTACAATTTGCGCAAAATTAAATACATGCACTTTATTGGCAATATATTAATGCTTGGTGGAAGTGTATTTGTATTCTTTGGATTGTTATTCATGAATTTCTAATCAATCTAAAAGAATTGAGTTTTAAGGCTGCAGTTCGATTTTGAATTGCAGCTTATTTATTTTAAATCATATTATTGTAAAAACTCGTCCATCTCACTAAAATAATAACATTACTATAAAAGAGGTTTTTCTCATGGAAAATACTAAAAGAACAGTTACTTGCGGTGAGCTTACAAAAGCTGATGTTGGCAAGAAAGTTGTATTAAATGGTT
>JAKSTH010000021.1 GCA_024402655.1 Treponema sp.
TCTGTAAGAGAAAGATTTTTATCTGAATAAGGATTTCCTTCTTCGTGACTTGGCAGGTGACCAGGCATCATTGGTCCACCAGAACAGAATACTGTAGGAAGATCAAGACGAGCTGCAGCCATTAACATACCTGGAACAATTTTGTCACAGTTAGGAATCATAACAAGGGCATCAAACTGGTGAGCCTTAGTCATACATTCAATAGAGTCAGCAATAAGTTCGCGAGTAACAAGGGAATATTTCATTCCTTCGTGTCCCATAGCAATACCGTCACAAACACCAATTGCAGGGAATTCAACAGGTGTACCACCTGCCATACGGATTCCGGCCTTTACAGCTTCTGCAATACGGTCCAATTCAATATGACCAGGAATGATTTCATTTTTTGCACAACAAACACCAACTAATGGCTTTTCTAATTCTTCATCTGTGTAGCCCATTGCATAAAACAATGAACGGTGTGGTGCTCTCTCTATACCTTTTTTTGCGTTATCGCTTTTCATTTTTAAACTCCGTATACATCCTGGATTACCAGTTTAATAAGCATGTCGTTTTTAATGCTGATTCTCTTTCTCTGTTCTGCCAGTTCATTGCGGTCAAGACTGATTCTAGACTGTTCACAAATTATTTTTGCATAATCTGAAAGACTTGAAGGACCTTTTGCATTACAAGCAAGAATAACATTTTTTGACCCCATAAAGTGGTAGAAGAACTGCATAAATTCTTCATTATTTACAGGAAGTCCTTTAAGCAATATTACCCTTCTGAAATTCTGAATATGTGCAAAAGTCTTACAGCAAAGTTCAAGTTTTGGAGTAAAGCTTTCACAGCCCATATCATCTTTTACTGTATTTTCTGCAATTACAAATAATTCACCACAAGCAGTTGGTTCATCTTCTGGTTTGCAGTCAATAACTTTACTAAACTGAGCGGCTGAAATAAGAATTGTTGTTTTAGAGTCGATTTTATTTTTATCTACAACAACAGGTTCTGGTTCTGCTTCTGAAGGAGCCTGAGAAAGATTTGCAAGTTCATCTTCTGTTACAGCAACAGAAGCTTCTGCAGTCTCTTCAACATGGATTTCTGAAGTCTCTTCAACCGGAATTTCTGCAGCTTCAACTTCGGCACTGAAAGTTTCGTCAATTTCATTTACATCTTCATTTGAAAAGAAATCATCTGTTTCTTCATCAACATTTTCTTTAAAGAAGCTAACTTCCTGCTGCATTGCACCTGAAACAGAAACTTTTAATTTTTCTCCGTTTTCAGTTTTTTCATAAAGACATCCGTCATCTTTTACAAAGAATTTTGGATTATCACCTTCTACGCGGATATTCTGAATTGCAGGGCAGCCTTTAAATGCATCGTCTGCTAAATATGTAAGTGTTGAAGGAATTACAATTGCTTTAAGGTTAGTACAGAAAGCTGCAGCACAAGAGTCAATTTTTGTAATGCCATTTGGGAATACAAGTGAACGAATACCTGTACAACCGGAACAGAAGTTTTCAGGAATTTCTTCTACCCCTGCTCTAAATGGAATTTCTTCCAGGGAAGTACAGCCATTAAATAAACCTTCACCAAAACCAAGAATCTGAGTTGGCATGTTTACCTTTGTAAGGCTTGTACAACCAGAAAGCATGTATGGAGGAAGTTCGTCTATATAAGTTGGAAGCTTAATTGTTTTAAGATTTTTAGAATCTGAAAATAAATTGTGACCAAGTTTTTCAATTGAATCTGGAAGTGAAATGCTTTCATATGGACATTCAGAAAAAACTTCATCATCAATAAAATGAACACCAAATGGAACACGGCCTGTAAAAGTTCCCGATTCCACATCTACACCAATAACAGTCTTTAAATCTGGGGTATAAATCAACCCGTTTTTTATAATATACGATTGTGCCATAAATTCTATTTTAGTATGGATTTAGCATTGTATCAACAAAAAAGAAAATGCGTATTTTTATAGAATTTCTACTACTTCAAAGCCTGCAGTATGGAACACCTGCTGAAGTATTTTGGCAGCATAGGCCTTTGCTTCGTTAAGAATGCCTTCCTGTAAAATTTCTTCCAGTGCCAGATCTTTTGAAGTTTCAATTTCTGTAAAAACTTCATCAAGAGTAAGTGGAACAAATAAACTGTGGCGTTCGTCGAAAACTTCCTGACTTTCTATTTCGTTTCCAAGAATTTCTGCATCTGGAAGTTTGATTGTAAGAGTAGTTCGGTCTGGAGAAACCTGAATATCACACTTAGTAATATCTGGAATACCTGCACGAACAATGCCTGTATATTTTACAAGAGTATAACTTGCTGAAAAATATTTTTCCTTTTTAATAGAAACAATATCGCTGTAACGATACTTAAGAGTAACAAATTCCTGCCAGTATGTAAGAGACTCTTTTACCATGGCATAGCTTTTTGTAACTGTTGTCTGAGTTCCTTTTTGCCAGCCCCAGAATGCCATTCCTACAAGCATAATTGCCAAAACAAGAATGATTATAAGTTTTGTAAGAAAACGCTGGAAAGGTGAATGTAATGCTCTGTAATCTGCTCTATTTTCCCGTCTTTTTCTTCGGATTATTTCTCTATCCTGAACTTTTTGTTCATGAGTTCTTTTAGGTTTACTGTGTTTTACAGTTCCTTCTGTTTTTGCTGATTTTCTGCTTTCTTCCATACTATTTCTCCTGGTAATTATTATACTCCATTTTATATTTTCTTGTTGTTTTTTTAATTAGTTTTTTATATCTTTTAAACATCGTTTATAAGGAAAATTTCTTATATTTTTAGGAGACTAAAATGGCTGAAGAACAGAAAGTCAAAAAAATCAGAAAACTAAAAGGAAAATCTATTTTCCTGATTATTGTTTTAGCTATTGTTGCAGCTGGAGGCTTATCGGGCTTTTACATTGTTGATGAAACAGAACAGGCTGTTATTACTCGTTTTGGAAAATATGTGGATACAGTAAATCCTGGAGTTCACTTAAAACTTCCATTTGGAATTGAAAAAAATTATAACGTTCCAGTTACATCCCTTTTATCTAAACAGTATGGTTTTAGAACTATAAAACAGGGACGCAACAGCGAATACAAAAACAATATTACAGAAGAATCTACCATGCTTACAGGTGATTTAAATCTTGTAAATGTTGAATGGACAATTCACTATCAGATTGAAAATCCAAAAAACTGGCTCTTTAGTGTTCAGGAAAGAGAAAATACAATTGATGATGTTTCTCGTTCTGTAATTAATACTCTTATTGGTGACCGTGCAATTCTTGATGTAATTGGTAAAGCTCGTACACCAATTAGAGAAGATGCAATTCGCATGATGAACGAAAACTTTGAAAGACTGCAGCTTGGAATTAAAGTAACTGATGTTCAGTTGCAGAATATTGTTGCTCCAGATGTTGTTCAGGAAGCTTTTGAAGATGTAAACAAAGCTATTCAGGATATGAACCGCTACATCAACGAAGGTAAAGAAACTTACAATGCAGAATATCCTAGAGCAAAAGGTGAAGCAGACAGACAGGTACAGATTGCAGAAGGTTATGCTTCTGAACGTATTAACCGTGCAAAAGGTGATGTTGCAAAATTTAATGCAGTTTATGACGAATATCGCCGCGCTCCAAAAGTAACAAGAGAACGTATTTATCTTGAAACTATGGAAGAAATTTTTGGTTCCAATGTTAAACCAGAACTTATTGATTCTGAGTTAAAAAACGTTTTACCAGTAAAAACTTTAACAGGAGGAAATAACTAATATGGCAGCAAAAATTAAAAAAATAGCAGGCTTTTTTGCAGTAGTTGTTGTTCTTTGTATTCTGGCCGTTATGGCAAAACCTTTTTACATTGTAAATGAAGGTGAACAGGTTGTTATTTCCCGCTTAAAGAGCATTGTTGCTTCTCACACAGAAGCAGGTCTTTACTTTAAGGTTCCTTTCCTTGATAAAGTAACAGTCTATCCAAAACAGATTCTTTCTTTAGACGGAGACACACAGGAAATTCAGACAAAAGAAAAACTTTTGATTGTTGTTGATATTACTGCCCGCTGGAGAATTACAGATCCACAGAAGTTCTATCAGAAATTCCAGAGACTGGAAAACGGATACAACAAGTTAAGTGATATTATTGACTCATCTTGCCGAACAATCATTACTCAGAATGAATTAAGCGAAATTGTCCGCAGTTCAGATATTATTAATGAAAAAACTGATGATGAAGAAGCTGATTCAGAAACAGAAATTGTTACAGAAGAAACAATTTATGACACAGTTACAAAGGGAAGAAATGAACTTTGCCGTCAGATGTTGTCGGAAGCTAACAAAACAAGTGCCGGTATGGGTATAGAAATTATTGATATTGTACCACGCCAGATTAAATATACAGACGCTCTTACAGAATCTGTGTACAGCAGAATGATTAAGGAAAGAAATCAGGAAGCACAGCACTACCGTTCTACAGGTGAAGGTAAAAAAGCTGAATGGCTTGGTAAACTTGAAAATGACAAAAGAACTTATGAATCAGAAGCTTACCGCAAAGCAGAAGAAATAAAAGGTAACGCCGATGCAGAAGCTGCAAAAATCTATGCAGAAGCCTTTAATAAAGATCCTGAATTCTATACTTTCTGGAAAAGTATGGAATCTTACAAAAAGACTTTAAAAGATTACGATGCAACTTACAGCACAGACATGGACTACTTTGACTATCTTTACAGTGCAAACGGACGCTAAATTATAATTACAGGAGCTTGAATATGGTAACAATTGAAAATAATGAAGTAAGATTAAATTCTCGTATGGAGGAATTGAGTTTTAGTAAAACTAACTATGACGCAATTGTTACCCAAAAAGGGCTCCTGGCTGTAGCAAAAAACAACGAACAGGGAAATTTGGATTTTAATTTTTCAGACTGGACTTTTGATGATATTAAATCTTTTAATATTGAAGGCCAGAAAAATCCTATTGTTTTTTACTGCGGAAAAAATCCTTTATCAAACAAAGCGCAGACACTTTTAGAATGTTCTAAAGGCAAAGATTTTCTAAAAGTTGGATATGCCCTTGTTTCACTTTTAACTCAGGCAGCATTAAATAAAGTTCCTGTTCCATTAATTGGTGCAGGAGGTATTCTTGTTGATACAACTGAAAATGAAATCTCTTTTCTGTTTATGCCAGAAGATTTATTCAAATATTCTGCAGCTGGACTTCCAGAAGCACAATATTCTGAACTTCATGCTCACTGGTTAAATTCAACTCTTTACGATTTACCTGCTTTGTGTTTTATGCGTGGTGTTATTGCTTACAAAATGGTTACCGGAAAAATGCCTTATACTGCAGTAAACCAGCTGGAAAGAAATGCAGATTTTCTTGATTCAAAATTTTTGCCTGTGGAATACTGCTGCAAAAATCTTGATAAAGAACTGGAAAGAAATATTAATAAAGCACTTAAACTTAATGCCAACATTGTAAATATTCCTGGCAAAAAGAAAAAAGGTAAAGCCAGCGAAGATTTAACACCTACTGCAGAATTCCCATTGGAAGCATTATTCAGCTTTACCCAGCATCCACAAGACAGCGCCATGAGTGAAGAAGAGATTGCTGAAAAAAATGCCGCATACCTTAAAAAACAGGAAGCTCAGATTTCTTTAAAAAGAAAAATCAGAAGAAATAAAACTGCAATTATAGTTTCTGTTATTGCTGTAATTGGAGTAATAATTGTTATTCGTTCTACAATTAAGTCTAACCTTGAAAACTATACTTCAAAAGGTTTAACTTCTGTTGAAACAATTGAAGGATACTTTAAGGCTGTAAATCAGAAAGATTCTGTTACTCTGGACATTTTTACTAAAGGCGGAAACACAAACGGCTATAACGATGCTGTAAGCAATATTTTCGTAGTTGGAAAAATGCAGCAGCAGTACACTGGAGGCAAAGGATTCCTTTCTCCAGGAAAATGGGCTGTAGAAGCAGAAAACAATGCTTCTTTTGACAAATTAAGTGTATATGGTGTTACAGGTCTTGAAATTGACGGAACCCCAGTAGAAATTAATCCTGACATAGCTCAGAAACTGGACAATCCACCTGCCATTACTTATGACAATAATAAGGCTGTTGCAAATGGAGATGTTGTTCAGCATAAATTAAAATACTACCTGCTTTATACAGATGGCGAAGAAAACGAAATTTCTGTAACTATAAGAGAAGGCTCAGTTGAACTTACTTTTGTAAAAGACCGCTGGAGAATTTCTAACTTTAATCTTACAGAAACACCTGTAGCTTATGAATATCAGAACTTTGTGGTTCAGATGATTAATGCACTTACACAAAGCGGCAATAAAATTGAACCAGTTTTAGAAACTTTACGTACAGAATATCCATGGCTGCCAGATGCAGTTGATGTAGAAGTTGCAAGATATGAAATTGAAGATGAAAATGCTTTTATTAACAGCCTTGCTTCACCAGCCATGCCGCTTGAACAGTAAAAGTTTCACCTTCGGCAGTTTCCCTTCTGTTAGAACCAAACACCAGATTACAGCAGGTACAATCCTGACAAATAGTAATGTTTTCAGAAGGGACGCCAATTTTTTCCAGCACAGCAAGATTTGCTTTTTCAAGGGAAAGTCTATAAAGCTGTCCCTGTCCATTATCCCAGTCGATTTTTAATCCACGACCCCCGCAATAACATTTACCACCCTCTTCCAGCTGCCCCACACATTCTTTTGTAAAAGTTTCAGTAAAATAACGGGCTCGCTCTTCATTAACAATGTAACAGCAGTTGCGAATATGCGGTCCTAAAATAACACAAACATCTTGAACTTGGGTTCCATACTCACTTTCCATCTGCTTTATGGCATTTGCCACAATACCTGTTCCTTTCCAGCCAGAATGTACAATTCCATAAGCCCCTGTTTTTGTGTCATAAATATATAAAGGCATACAATCTGCAACAGTAACTACAGGCATAAAATTTTTCTGACTGCTTATGATTCCATCCCCCTGTAAAAGATGTACATCTTTTTCACTTTCGGCTTTATAAACTATTTGTGAATGAATAAGTTCCACAGGTGCAATTTGAATATTTTTTCCACCACTTACCTTTTCTGCAATTGCTTTAAGAGTATTATCTCTGTGAGTATTTGTTTCATTCCAGCGAAAACGCATGCTTCCAGCCTTTTTTAATGTAAGCCCGCAAACAGGAGCATTTTCTAAAGGCTTACCATCTTTCATAAAAGGAAAAACAGCGTAATTTTGAGTACAATCTTTTATTGAAAAATAATTCATAGGGCTATCTTAAAAGATTCAGGATACAGAATCAATTGGTTCCAGTTCTGAAATGTAGAACAGACTCTTTTTAAGCAGTTCACGAATAGACTGCAATTCTGCACGGAACATAGAATTTTCTCGTCCACGAATGGAAGTAAGATTCTGCAAACCTTCATGAACACCGTCTTTTGTATCATCAAAAAATCCATGGAAAATATTTTCGATTGAACGAACTCCTTTTCCAAAAAGTTTAATAGAGTCTTTGATAATATTTTCAGTGTCATTCATCATACCATTAATCTGGTTCTGCACCTGAATTGTATGAAGTTTATTATCTGCAAAATCCTGAAATATTTTTCCATAATTACCATTTGGTGCAAGCTTCTGCAAAAGGGCCTGCATATTTGCAATAGCATTAGAAAAATTATTGAGTGCTTCTGAATATTCTGTTCTGTTTTCACTGCGAATGAAAATACCTTCCATTACAACCAGGTTCAAAGGCATAATAATATCTTCATATTTTTCCTGAGCAAACCAGGCCATAAAACCGCCGGTAAGTTCGCAAGAAAAATTAACAGGCATCCATAAATTGAGCCATGGTCTGTTTGGCATTGTAGGAAAATCTGTAAGTTCAAAGTCAGATTTAAGCTGTTCACCAAGATTCTGTTTTTTCTGTTCACGGGTCCATTCTGCCCAGCGAATATCCAGAATTTTACGCCACTGTGCTCTAAACAAAGGGAACCATCCTTCTGCCCCTTCCATAGGACCAGATTCCCAATCGTAATCCCCAGAAATAACTCTTCCTAAACGAGGAATAGAAAGTTCTGAAATATATTCCTGAATAGCTGTCATAGAAGTATTTGCTTTACCAAGGAATTCTCTTGTAGCTTTTTCAATATCTTTTTCCTGCACATTTTCATTCAGATTTTTTCTCTGTGAAAAAAGATAAAGAGCTTCCATAACTTCAATTGGAACTGCAGTACATTTTTCATAAACAGCGGCAACTTCATTAAAATCTGTAATAACGCTTTTGTATGGTGCTGTGTAATTAGTACCGGCAACGTTTGTAAACTGAGCAATAAAGTGAAGATATGGTAAAGAAGCAAAATTATTAAGCCAGTTGCAGGCAACAATAGCAGAATAAAGATTTGCTTTTGAAGTTGGATTTATATCTTTTAAAATAGCATCTAATGTACGAACCAGTTCAGATCTTGTGTCAGAAGTGGCTTCTTTTGTAAAAGGCAATGAAAATGGATCTGCTTTTTCATTAATTAAGTCTGCAAGTTCTGGAGCTACAAAACTGCTTAAAAATACGTAAAAGTCTCCGGGATTTTCATTTACAAAACTAAAATATGGTCGGAAAAAATCTGCCATTTCTTTTAATGCAACAAGTCGTTCGTAAAAAAGATAATCAAGAGATTTAATTTTATGATTAACAATTCCAGGATGATTTCTGTTGATTTTTTTTGCCAGAAGAGCAATTAAATCATCATTATAAATTTTTTCCTGAGAGTTTTTCTGAAACAATGAACGGATATAAAGAATAATTCTATAAAAGAAAGATTCTCCTTCCAGTTTTACCTTTAAATTCTGAAATTTTTCTTTTGTACTGCTGGTATCTATAATCTGAACATTCTGGATAGTAGATTTATTAATTCTATCCAGCATGGCATTTCTGTCTTGAGCACTTAAACCTGCAACTAATTTATCAAAAGATGATTTATTATCGTTTTCTATCATATAACTTCTACATTTAAATATAAAATGAAGTAGAACAAAAATCAAACAAAAAAGACGCTTACCAAAAAAGTAAACGTCTTTGTGTTACACGGTCCTTGCGGGAATCGAACCCGCCTTTTAGCCTTGAGAGGGCCACGAACTAGCCGATATTCGAAAGGACCAGAATTGAAAAATGACATTTCACAGCAAAGCTTGAGTAGAAATGGCAAAAAAAAAGCTGAATCATTAGATTCAGCTTTTAAGTTCCCCAAGGAGGATTCGAACCCCCACAGTCAGAACCAGAATCTGAAGTGCTACCATTACACAATCGGGGAATGAGTGTGTTTAATATATAAAATATATTAATTTATGTCAATAACCTGCCAACAGTTTTTTTAAGATTTTTTTTACTATAATTTTTCTCCAAAAAATGATAACATAATATATATAAATTAAATGAAAGTTTAAAAAAAAGGAGGTTCCCATGAGCAAAAATGAAGTTTTTAAATCTGATTCTGGTAATCCACAAGCTTTAATTAAAGAATTTTTTGAATTAAACACTTATTTCACTTCCGAAGAAAAACAAACTATAGAAACTGCATGGAATCTTCTTATAAACAAATGCCAGGATAAAAGCCGCCTTTCTGGTGAACCATATTATCTGCATCCATTAAGAGTGGCTCATATACTTTCACAGAACCATCTTGATAAAGATTCCATTATAAGTGCTTTACTTCACATATATCAGGAATTAGGCATTTCTGCAGATTATATAAAAGAAAAATTTGGAGAATCTGTTCACAAAATTATTCTTACTGCAGATAAAATTCTTAATCTTCCACTAAACTCTAAAAGACTGCACCAGGCAGATGCCATTAGAAAAATGTTTTTTGCCATGTCAGATGATGTAAGAGTTATTTTAATTACACTTGCAGACCGTCTTGACAGAATAAGAAACTTAAAGAACTTTGACCACGACTATCAGAAAATTATTGCCGAAGCCGGAGTTGAAATCTGGGCACCTTTAGCAGAACGCATGGGTATGCAGACAGAAAAAAATGAGTTTGAAGATTTAAGCTTAAAATACACAAATCCGGCTGTTTTCCAGCAGATAAAAGCCATTGTTGCTCAAAAACAGGAAGAACGTTCTCAGTATTTGGAAAATGCAGTAAATGCCATAAAGTCTAAAGCAGCTGCCATGGGCATTCACATAGAAATACAAAGCCGCGCAAAACATTTTTATTCAATCTATCAGAAAATGCGAAAACGCAATAAGGAAGTTCATGAATTATACGACTTACTGGCCCTTCGTGTTTTATGTAATACTCCTGCAGAATGCTACACTTTAATTGGTGTTGTTCATGGTTTGTGGAAACCTTTAGACGGTCGTTTTAAAGATTACATTGCCATGCCAAAAGCAAACGGATATCAGTCTCTTCACACAACTGTAATGTGTCAGGACAAACCTCTGGAAATTCAGATTAGAACACATCAGATGCATAATCAGGCTGAACACGGTATTGCAAGTCACTGGCTGTACAAAAAAGGAACAAACAAAGACTATATTCAGCAGGACCAGCTTGGCATTATAAACAAGCTTCAGGAATTAAAGAACAACGACATTACTGATGAAGAAACTTTTATAAACTTAAAAAATGAACTTCTTGGAGACCAGATTTATGTATTCACTCCAAGAGGCGATGTTATTCAACTTCCATGTGGCGCAACAGCTTTGGACTTTGCTTATGCAATTCACTCTGCCATTGGTGAAAAAGTAATTGCTGCAAAAGCAGACGGAAAAATTATTCCACTGAACCGCCCTTTGGAAAATACACAGATTATAGAAGTTATAACAAATCCTAATTCTCACCCTACAGAAGCCCAGCTTAAGCTTGTAAAAACTTCTAAGGCGCACCAGAAAATTCATTCATGGCTTATGCTTCACGACCCTACTTTTAGTGAAAACATTGCATTACAGGCTAAAGCACCAGAAGCAGAAACATCTGAAGCCCAGCAGAATATGCGCCAGAAAAGAAAAAGACCAAAAGCTGGTGCACATCCTGATCAGCCGGTTCATATTCACAAAAAAGTATTAATAGACGGGCAGAAAAATGTTTTGCACACATTTGCTCAGTGCTGTAAACCTGAATATCCTGATTTAATTGTTGGGTATGTAACTATTACAAAAGGCATTAAAATCCACAGAGCAGACTGTTTGGTTTACCACAGAAACTCTATGAAAGATTCCAGAACAATTAATGTTCAATGGGATGATTAGCGGCCTGTATCTCTTATAAAGCCTTCTTTGTAGTCTGGATCAAGAACTCGCAGCAAAGAGTAAGCTGGTAATTCATATTTTGTGTAAATTACACAAGGATGACTGTCGCAAACCCAGTTTACTTTAGTACCAGTTTCTGCATTTATAAGTTCCCATTCACCAGGGAGGGCTTTTTTACTAACAAAATCTGGAGAAATAAATTCAATTTCTGTATTGGCATTAATTTTATTTAAGGCTGTACATTCATAAAGTTTCCAGCCATCTTTTACTTCAAAAGCTTCAATCTTTCTGTCTGTGTGAATTTCAAGATCTTTAAGACGGGCTTCTCTTGCACTAGGATGCATCTGCTCTAAATCTGCAGTAAATTTTTCGTAGGCTTTTTGTCCCAAAGAATGAAGTTTTTCAAAAGCGTCTCCAGAAACTTCTTTTCCCATTTGGCCTGCAAGATAATATTTACTGTCTGAAGCACCAATTGTAGTTTTATCTGCTTCTGTTTTATTAAAATAAAAACCAGTTGTACTTTCTCTGTGGCTTACATTTTCCAGCTCTTCTATAAAAGGAAGGGCCTGGTCAGAAGATAATTTTCCATCTAAAGCATCTAACGCTTTTCTGTAAGCACGGGTAACCATGGCCACATAATAAACACTTTTCATGCGGCCTTCTATTTTCAAAGAATCAACTCCGGCTTCTTTCATTTCTGCCAGGTGATCAATCATGCGCAAGTCTTTTGAAGAAAGGATGGCAGTAAAATCATCGCCTTCAATAACAGGGAAATATTCACCTTTACGCTGTTGTTCTTCCAAAAGCAATTCACCAGATGTAGCAATCTGCTTTGCCTGATCTTTAGTGAGTTTTTCACCAGCAGTAAATTCCCATCTGCAGGAATGGCTGCAAAAACCACTTTGAGCACTTCTACCTGTAAGGTACGCACTCATTAAACAGCGGCCGGCATATGCAATACACATGGCACCATGGGCAAAAGCTTCCAGTTCCATATCTGGCACAGCATCTTTAATGCGTTTAATCTGTTCCAAAGAAATTTCCCTGCCCAATACAATTCTGGAAAATCCCATGTTTTTATACATTTTTACCGCTTCGCTATTAACACAAGAAGCCTGAGTACTTAAATGAAGCTGAGCCTGCGGAAACTCTTTTTGCAAAAGTGGAACAATACCAATATCCTGCACAATAAATGCATCTATAGGATACTGACGGAAATAATCCAGATTCTGTTTAAGGGAATCTATTTCGTTATCATGAAAAATAATATTTAATGCACAATGGAGTTTTTTACCAGGAAACTGCTGTTTAAGAGCCTGAACTTTTTTATATTCATCTTCATAAAAATTGTCGGCTTTTACGCGGAGAGAAAATTTTTTAAGACCAATATATGCAGCATCTGCACCATAAGCATATGCATAGGATAATTTTTCTACATTTCCAGCAGGTGATAATAATTCCATTAGAGTACCGTTTATTTAATTTTAAGATTCAGATCTAAGCCCATACTGAAGCACAGGTTTATTAATTACTTCAATAGCTTTTTCGCCGGCAGTATAGTTTGTTACAACTTTTCCAACTTTATCCAAAGCAAGATGAGAAGTTGCCAGATATTTATCTGCCATCTGGAACATGTACATCATTTTTGGCCAAACATCCAAAGTACATTCATTTCCGGCATCTATAAGTCTTTGAGTAAACTTTTTGGCATCATTAAGCAAGATTTCTTTTTCTCCCATCTGAATGAATACAGGTGGGAAATTTTTAAGCATTTCATCTTCTGCCAATAGTGGAGACAAAGCAGGATTTGCAGTATTTGCACCATAAGTATAACCGGCGCAACTGTTTCTAATAACATCTGCACTCATAACTTCATCAACGGCTTTCTTAGCAGTAAGAATTTCAGACTGAGGAGAAACATCCAGCCAAGGCGAAAATAAAACCAGATGAGTAATGCAGTTTCTATATTTGTCGCGAAGATTAAAAATTAATGAACATGCAAGAGAAGCTGCAGAACCGTCTGCTGCAATAATAACTTCCGGCAAAACAATTGTACCAGGTTCACTATTTAAAGAGCAGGCAATCTGTTCTTCTGTAAAAACAGATCTGAAAACCGCCTGTATATCTTCTGCAGCACATGGATACTGATACTCTGGTGCAAGACGATACTCAGGTACTACAACTCTACTATAACATTTACTTGCCAGCGAAGAACAAAAGTCTCTGTAAGAAACACGGGAACCACCAGCATAACAACCACCGTGAATATAAATTAAAATTCTGTTGGATGCATAAATTTCTGGAGATAAAACATCGCAAACAATATTGCCATATTTATATTCAGTGCGTTCAACTTTATTAGGAAGAAAAACTGTTTTATATTCAGCTTCCATTTTAGAACGGAATACATCTAATGGAGTTTTAGAATTAAATGTAAGTAATTTTAATTTTTTAATTGCGCCACGGCGATCATTGTGCATAGACATAGAGTTATTATAGCAAATACAATTGTTTTTTGCTATAATTACTTTATGCCTATAAAAATTCAATCAGATTTACCAGCATGCAGTATTCTCGAAAAAGAAAACATCTTTGTAATGACAGAAAACCGTGCTGCACAACAGGATATTCGTCCATTAAAAATTGCAATTGTAAACCTTATGCCTACAAAAGAAGTAACAGAAACCCAGCTTTTAAGACTTTTAGGTAATACTCCTTTGCAGATTGAAATTTCACTTGTCAGAATGGAAAATCATGCCAGCAAAAATACAGATCAGTCTTATTTGGACCGCTTCTATATTTCTTCCAGCGAAATTTATAAACACAAGTTTGATGGAATGATTATTACTGGTGCGCCTGTAGAACAAATGGATTTTGAACAGGTTGATTACTGGGATGAACTTTGCAAAATTATGGATTATGCAAAAGACAATGTTTTTTCAACACTTTTCCTTTGCTGGGGTAGTTTTGCAGGGCTTTATTATTATTATGGCATTCCAAAATATGCTTTGCAGAAAAAAATGTCTGGTATTTTTATGAATGAACGCAGTGTTCAAGGTGATCCTTTATTAAGAGGATTCGATGACACATTCCCTATTCCACAGTCACGCCATACAACTCTTAAAAAAGAAGATATTCTTAAATGTGAAGATTTAATTATCCTTGCAGAATCTGCAGAAGCCGGGGTTACAATTGTAAAATCAAAAGATAACCGCCAGTTGTTTATGACAGGTCACTTGGAATACGACACCCTTACACTTGCAGAAGAATATTACAGAGACACAAACAAAGGAATGAAAGTTCCATTACCAAAGAACTATTTCCCTACAAATAACATAAACATAATGCCAACCAGCTATTGGAGAGCAACAGCCCACCTTTTCTATTCTAACTGGTTGAACTATTATGTTTATCAGGGCACACCATTTAACTTTGTTTAAGTTACCTGGCTTTTAGAACTTATAAGTTCCAGTTGTTATTGTTCCGCCGTTACTGTATACGTCAAAGTTGATTGCATTTGTAACATTAGAAAGTTCTGCATAGAACTCTTTAATGTTTCTAATGCTTTTACCATTTACAGCAGTAATAATATCGTTATTCTGGAGTCTTAAAGCTGCAGCAGGTGATTTTGATTCAATATTAGAAATTATAACTCCTTCCAGTTTCTTGTCATTAATCTTTAAAGATTTTTTAACATCATCTGTTAAAGGTGCTGCAATAAAGCCTGGCCAAAGTTTATTGTTTTTGGCTTCTACATCATCTTCTCTTTCTTCAATCTTAATCACAATGTTTTCAATTTTCTGTCCGCCACGAATAACAGTACATTTTGCTGTTTTACCAACTTCAAGGCTGCCTACATCGCGAATAAGCTGATTTACAGTTTTTACAGCTTTTCCATTTAATTCAATAATATAATCTCCTGGCTTAATTCCAGCTTTATATGCAGGTGAATCTGTAAATACTTCTGCAGCAAAAGCACCAGTCTGAGTTACACCAAGTTCTTTTTTATAAGCATCTGTTACTTCGACCAAAGAAACGCCAATCCAACCGTAAGTTACTTTTCCTTTGTTAATGAAAGAATCGATTGTCGATTTTACATTATTAATTGGAATTGCAAAACCAAGTCCCTGTGAACCGCCAGACTGAGAAGCAATCCATGTGTTAATTCCAATTACTTCACCATAGATATTTACAAGAGGGCCACCAGAGTTACCCTGATTAATTGCTGTATCTGTCTGAATAAAATCGTTGATATTTGACATGCCTGGTTCATTACGTTCAACAGCACTTACAATACCCTGAGTAACAGACTGTCTGTAACCAAGAGGAGCACCAAATGCAAGACAGATATCGCCGGCTCTTACTTCATCTGAATCTCCCAGTTTTGCAACAGGAATATCATTATCATCTGATTCAAAGGAAACAAGAGCAATATCCATGCGGGAATCTGCACCTACAAGTTTTGCTTCAAATTCTCTTTCATCATTTAATTTTACGGAAATTTTTGTTGCACCACCTGCAACATGGTTATTTGTTAAAACATAAAGAGTTTTACCAACACGGCGAACAATTACACCAGAACCAAGACCTTTTGATTCATATTCTTTTGTGTCGCTGTCAGAACCATTGTTTCCAAAAAGATCGTCGAATGGCCATCCAAAACTCTGTATAGGATTTTTATAAGTTTTAGTTTCTGTTACATCAACTTCTACAACAGAAGGAAGCATTGTATCTGTAATATAACGGAAAGAAGTCTGGAGTGCTTCTACAATAGAAAGAGCCTGTTCCGGAGTATAGTTATTTCTTGGAGTTTCTGCATATGCAGTTCCAGCTGTACCGCTAAAAGTAGTTTCTGCAGAACCTGAAACTTTTGATCTACCACAAGAGAGTGATACTAAAGCAAATGCCAGAACTGCAACACTTGCTACACCAATAATACATTTAGTCCACTTTTTCATTAATTTACCTCTAATAAAAATAATGTCTTTTAAAAAAAATAATACATTTTTTAAAAAAAGGTAACAAAAAAAGGAATAAAATACTGTTATTGGTATAACCTTGTGTTTTATTTTTTATAATTTAAATCTGTAAGAACTTCTGTATGATCTTCAAAAAGAGCAACTGTGTGTTCTTCGTGACAGCTTATTTTTCTGTCGCAAGTTACAACAGTCCAGCCGTCTGCCAAAGTTTCTACATCTGCAGTTCCAAGATTAATCATAGGTTCAATAGCAAGAACCATTCCAGGGCGAAGTCTTGGATTACTTCCTCTGCCAGGACAGTTTGGAATACTTGGATCTTCATGAACTTCTAATCCAACTCCATGACCACAATAATCATAAACAACACCATAACCGTGGGCACTTGCAATTTCATAAACGGCGTTGGAAATATCGCTGACCCTGTTACCAACCTTACAGGCTGCAATACCAGCTTTTAAACATTCTTCTGTTACCTGTTTAAGTTTTGCAACTTCAGGTTTTACATTGCCAATTAAAAGAGAGTGAGTTGTATCGCTGATGTATCCATTTAAGTCAATTCCTACATCAAGACTAACAAGGTCGCCTTCTTTAATAATTTTCTTTTTAGAAGGAAGACCGTGAATTACAGCTTCGTTCACACTAATACAAACAGAACCCGGATAATTTTCGTGCCACCAGGCTGGAGTACCACCATGAGATGTAATATAGTGCTCAAACATTTTGTCAATTTCGTAAGTACTCATTCCAGCTTTAATGCGGGGAATAAGTTCGTTAAACATGTCGGCTGTAAGATGACAAGCCTTTCGAATACCATTAATCTGTTCTTCTGTCTTTAAATGAATCATGGCTTCATAATACCAACAAAATGGAAAAGAATAAATAGTATGCTAAAAACGGAACCCAAGTTTTTCTGCTTCGGCGCGGCAAATTGAAGCTGTGCTTTCATCTCCAAGGCGATGATACTCTTCTCCCATTTTTGCCAGAAAGAAAGCGTCATTTGTGCGGCCAAGATTTAAGTCTAAAGCCCGTTCGTAAACATCCAAAGCAAGTTCATCGCTGATTACGCCGTCTATATTTTTTTTGAGGATTGAAAGTGTAAAATCTAAAACTTCTGGGAAGAATATGTAAAAATAAGTATAGCTGTATTCCATTTTAATAATCTGTTCCAGAAGAATAAAAGCATCGTAATATTCACCGCGGATTACCAGTTCTTCTGCAAGAATGTAGCCGTAATCCATAAAGTCTTCACGGGTAAACCAGTCTTTTAAACTAAAATCTGCATGATTCATTTGCATGCGCTTAAACTCTGCAACAGCTTCATCTTCTTTACCACGCATGAGAGTGTAAAAAATTAGTTTTGCACGACTTTCTGCATCTTCCCGGGCAGACAGCCACTTGTAGTAATCGAAAGCATCTGCAGCCTGAGCATTACGGTGAACCTTCATATAAAATGATTCGTCGAAAATATTTCTCTGCCGCTGATCTGACAAAACTCTGTAGGCTTTTACAACTTCATCAAATTCATCTTTACGAGAAATGTCTCCGCTAAGATCTGGATGCAATAATTTAACTTTTTCCCTGTATGATCTTTTAATTTCTGCAAGAGTAGCATTTTCCCGTACCCCAAGGATTTGATAAAAATTTTTCATTTAAAATTAACCTTTTTTCTTTTTTAGAGCTTTCAGTACAAAAATATTTTCTCTGTCCCGCTCTTCCAGAACACTTTCTATATAAGCTTTTGTTTCTTTTGTCTGTGGAATTATCATTTTATCCAGAGCATTTACACGGCGCTGGGTTTTCTTTACTTCACTGGCAAGTCTCCAGACAATAGTTCTAATGCTGGCCATTTGTGTAAGCAGGGAAAGAAGTTCAAAAAACTTTACCATGGTAGCATCTGTGTTTGCATCTGTACCAATTAAAGAATAGAACAATTCCTTTTCAGGCAATTTTACATCAATCGTATTAAACTGCATACCACAAACAACAACAGTTTTTTCTTCCATACCAAATTCATAATGAATAGATTTTGAAAGACGTTCTACCTGGTCTGCACCATCCAGCATGAGCATGCGGGTAAAGGCAGGATAGGCTTCTTTTGTAAGCTGTTTTATATCTTCTTCCAGTCTTTTTACTCGTTCTACCATCTGCATAAGTTCACGAACAAGAATTTCCCGTTTTTCTTCCAGCAGTTCATAACCATTGGTAGAAACAGCCAGTTGTTCTTTCATTTGGAGAAGATTCGATTTTGTTGGAGCAATATTCAGTTTAGCCATTGTGCATTAAATCCCTAATTATTGTCCCATGTATTTTTCAATTAAGTCTGGCTTAATTCTTGTAAGCTCTTCTACAGGCAGTTCCCGTAAAATTTTCCAGCCTAAATCCAGAGTTTCACCAATTGTTCTGTTTTCATGTTCACTCTGTCCCAAAAATTCATTTTCAAAACGAAGGCCGAATTTTAAATACTTCTGGTCAAGTTCACTAAGTTCTTCTTCACCAATAATTGCAGCCAGATTTCTGATTGATTTTACTTTTGAATAACTGGCAAACAGCTGGGAAGAAACATTTGCGTGATCTTCACGAGTCATTTCTGGGCCAATACCATCTTTCATAAGGCGGGAAAGACTTGGAAGCCCCGAAACTGGTGGATATAAACCTTTCTGCGACATTTCTCTATCAAGTACAATCTGGCCTTCTGTAATATAACCTGTAAGGTCAGGAATAGGATGAGAAATATCATCATTTGGCATAGTTAAAATTGGAATCTGAGTAATGGAACCTGTAGAACCTTTAATTTTTCCGGCTCGTTCATAAAGTTCTGCCAGATCGGAATACAAATAACCAGGATAACCTTTACGACCAGGAACTTCACCACGAGTTGTAGAAATTTCGCGCAAAGCTTCACAATAGTTAGTCATATCTGTCATTACAACAAGAACATGCATTCCTTTTTCAAAAGCAAGATATTCTGCAGCAGTTAAAGCACAACGAGGAGTTACAATTCGTTCAATAGAAGGTGCATCTGCCAAAGACTGGAACATTACAACATTACTGAGTACACCAGACTCTTCGAATGTGTCTACAAAGAATTTTGCAACATCATATTTAATACCCATGCCGGCAAAAACCATAACAAATTTTTCATCGCTGTTTAACAGTTTTGCCTGTCTGATAATCTGTGCTGCCAGCTTATTATGAGGAAGTCCGTTTCCAGAAAAGATTGGAAGTTTTTGACCACGAACCAGAGAGTTCATGCCATCGATTGCAGAAATACCAGTTTGAATAAAATCTCTTGGATAGATTCTGGCAAAAGGATTTATTGGATTACCGTTTACATTTACCTTTTTAGAAGAAATGATTTCTGGGAATCCGTCTATTGGCTGACCAAGTCCATTAAATACACGACCAAGCAAACCTTCCCCAACACGAAGTTCCAAAGGCTCTTCCAAAAATTCAAAGGAAGAATCTTCCAGATCAATGCCGGTAGTAGAACCAAAAATCTGAACTACAACTGCATCTTCGCTTATATCTACAATTTTTCCAGTTCTTTTTTCACCATTTCTGTCTCTTACCCAAACTGTTTCGTTATAAAAAACATTTTCAGTTCTTTTCATAACAACAATAGGACCGTCTACAGAAATAATGCCTCTATATTCAACACCTTTCATAATTTCCTCAAAATCGCTTTATAAATCTATCTGCTTTTTGGCAGAATAAGACCGTTCCATTTCACCTAACTGAGTATTTAAGTGAACCCGAACTTCTTCAATTTTGTCTATTTCTTCGTTTTTATAAACCATTTTAATTCTTACCAGTTCATCGCATATTGGCAGACTGACAATTCTGGAAAGAAGTGCGCCGTTTTTAATAAGTTCCACAGCTCTTCTGTAAAATTCCATAATCAAATCAAGAATAAGAATCTGCTTTTCTACACTGCAGTATTTATCTATATCATCAAAAGCATTCTGCTGTAAAAAGCCGTTCTTAATCATATCTGCAACTTTAAGCACAAGCCGCTGAGAAGTTGGTAATGCATCTGGACCAATAAGGCGAACAATCTGCTGAAGTTTTGCTTCGCTTTTTAAAACTTCCAGTGCTTCCAGACGAAGTTTATACCACAGTGGATTATGAAGTTCCCACCAGTCTTTTACTTCTTCTGCATATTCTGAATAAGAATCTATCCAGCCAATTGCAGGATAATGGCGGGCATTTGCCAATTCTCTGTCCAAAGCCCAGAAACAGCGGATAAAACGTTTTGTATGCTGGGTAACAGGTTCAGAAAAATCACCACCAGGAGGAGAAACAGCACCAATTACCGAAACAGAACCTTCCTGCCCGCAAAGAGTATTTACACGACCAGCTCTTTCATAAAAAGAAGCAAGGCGAGTTGGTAAATATGCAGGGAAACCTTCTTCTGCAGGCATTTCTTCCATACGGCCGGAAAGTTCACGAAGAGCTTCTGCCCAGCGGGAAGTTGAATCTGCCATAATTGCAACTGCCATGCCCATGTCACGGAAATATTCTGCCAGAGTAATTCCTGAATAAAGAGAAACTTCGCGGGCTGCAACAGGCATGTTTGAAGTATTAGCAATCAATATAGTTCGTTCCATAATAGAACGACCGGTTCTTGGGTCAATCAGTTCAGGAAATTCTGAAAGTACATCTGTCATTTCATTTCCACGCTCCCCACAACCAATATATACAATCAAATCTGCATCACACCATTTTGCAACAGCATGCTGAGTCATTGTTTTTCCAGTACCAAAACCACCAGGAATAGCAGCAGTACCACCTTTTGAAAGTGGGAAAAATACATCAATTACACGCTGCCCCGTAACCAAAGGTTCTGAAACAGAAAGTTTCTGAGCATAAGGACGAGGTTTTCTTACAGGCCAATATTGTGAAAGTTTGATTTCTTCATCAAATTCTGTAACACCAATTACTTCATCAATAGTGTAAGAACCAGAACCTCTAAAAATCTTAAGAGTCTTTCCACGAATATCTGGTGAAATCATGATTTTTTGAGTTATAGACTGAGTTTCCTGAACAGTACCAATTACCATTCCTTTAGAAATCTCACAGCCAGCTTTTATATTTTCCAGGGCAACAAAGTCCCATTTTTTATTCACATCAAGAGGTTCTGCACGCTCTCCTGGCAAAAGGAAAGCTCCACTGTGCATAAACATCTGTTCCAAAGGGCGCTGAATACCGTCATAAATATTTCCTACAAGACCAGGCCCCAGTCTTAAAGATAAAGGACGCTGTGTACAAACAACAGGCTCTCCAATGTGCATACCAGTGTCTTCTTCGTAAACCTGAATGGTAGCATTGCCAGCATTCTGTCGTATAATTTCACCAATTAATTTTGCATTTCCAACATCAACAACATCATAAAGTCCACAACCGTCTAAACCTTTGGCATAAACAATTGGACCTGAAATTCTGGTAATTTCGCCACTAATCATTTTCACCTTCCCCAAACAAAGCGGCATTAAGCTGGTCTCTGTTTTCATCAAGAATACGACTGATTATCTGATTTAAAGTTAGACGGATTCTAAAAGATTTATCTTGTGCTTCCAGAATAATTCCCTGCTGACATTTTATGGCAAGATCATTTTCTATAATCATTTTTCCGTATTCGGTCTTTTCTACTTTTAAAAGATTGTTTCCTATAGCTTTTTCCAGCTCTTTTTTTGCGTCATTAAAATCAAAACCGTAAATATAAGCAGAACATTTTTTATCTTGTAAAACAGACTTCTGTTCATTAAGTTCACCAAGAACAATAGAAAGTCTTTTCTGGTCTCCCATTTTTTCAAGATATTCATTTATGCCAGAAATTAAAGCTTCCTGAATATAGGCAAGTTCCAGACGCTGTTTTTCCAAAGGGAAAGTTGCTTCCAGATTTACCTGTTCTTCCTTTAATTTTCTGCTGTAGAATTCCTGCTTCTGCTTTCTCGCTTCTTCCAGTTCCTGAGTCACAGTCTGTAAAATTTCTTCACATTCCCTGTCAGCTTTTTCTAAAATATTCTGAATTTTTTTAGCCGCTTCCAGCTGAATCTGTTTATCGAGAAGTTCAGTAGATTTTAATTCCTTCATATATCACCACAATCTTTTATTAAATTTGAATACCAACAGCTTCTCTAATTGCGTCCGTTAAAGTCTTTTTACCAGATTGTTCACCAGACAACCCGGGAACTTCAACAATCAGAGGATATTTTCCTGTTTTCTGCCATTCTATTTCTTCTGCTTCAATAAGACTGGCAGCTCGTTCTGTTAAAATCAGGACTTTTGGTACACTTTCTACAGGAAGCTTTATTCCTTCTCCCCTGCCAGTTATTCTGTTAAAAGCTTCCAGAACTTCCTGACGGGTTTGAGCAACAGCACCATCTACCCCTGTCATTTTAAATGCCAGAACAATTTCGCGTTCACCAATAGTATAAAAATTCATTACAACTCAAAATTAGAGGAACAAAATTAATACAGCAACAAGCATACCCCAAAGACAAATACCTTCTGCAAGACCTACAAAAGGAAGTGCTTTACCAGAAAGTTCAGGATTTTCGCTCATGGCACCCATAGCTGCAGAACCGATTTTACCAACTGCAAGACCACCTGCAATACAAGCCAATCCTACTGCAACAGCAGCTGCAATATATTTTACAGCACCTGCAACAGCTGCAGTGTCTTTTACAGCTTCACCAGCCCCTGTTTCTTCTGCAAAAACTGCAGCACAGCAACAGAATAAAATTGCCAGAACACTAAAAATCTTTTTTTTCATTTTATAACTCCTATATCTATATACTTATTAATTAGTTTCCAAAGTAAATGCAAATGGTTTAAACTCTCTGCCAGTTTCGTGGAAGAATTTACTGAAAAATTCATAATACTGCAATCTTATAACCTGAATTGCTACAATCATACCTTCCAGAACAATAATAATTGCATTACCAATAATCAGGATAAAAATGCCTCCAACTGGTCCGCAAAGCTGGGAAAGTGTAAGAATAGTAAAATCAAGAACAGCATGAGAAAGAGCAAAAGCCCCAACACGAACAAAGCTGACAGTATTAGAAAGATAGCCGGAAAAAACTTCTATCAGCTCTACAACGCTGGAAATAAGGTAAGTTCCAAAACCATTTTCAAAAAGCCGGCCTTTTTTCATAATCAGATTTTCAAAAGGTTCAGCAAAAGCAGCAAAGAACAATGTTATTCCAATTACAACCCAATCGTAAACTGCAGGACTGTGACCAAAAGCTGCAATGCGAATTACAAGCACAATTACATACCAGAAGAAAACGGCACCTGCAAGGCCTTCTTTTCCGAATATAGCCTTATCATATTTTTTCTGACTAAAGTTATTTATGATGTTGATTAAAAGTCCAACTGTATTAATTACAAAACCAAAACCAACAGCCACACCAAAAACAGCAAACATTGCCATAATTGATTTAGGATCCTGCGAAGGCATTAAATGAATAATTGGTGCATGAGCATGACCAAAAAGACCGGTAACCCACATAGAAAATGGTTCCAGTAAAGTTTCATTAGAAAAGAATTCTCCAGTAAGCAAGCCCATAATGGAACTTGTAACACCAATGGCCATAAAAATAGGAGCAAACTTATTCCATCCACCTACTTTTACAATATTTTTTGCCATTAAAAGACCAAGCAGCAGAAAAACCAGCCCTTGACCTAAATCTCCAAACATCATACCAAAAAGAATAGTAAAGAAAACAGCAACAAAAGGAGTTGGGTCAATTGTTCCGTAAAGTGGGGAACCATAACTTAAAACCATTCGTTCAAAACTACGAATAAACTTACCATGATGCAGTTTTACAGGAACTTTTTCCCGGCCTTCCAGAACTTCCCTAACTTCTCCAGGTTCAAATTCACGTAGAGCAATTCTGCCTTCTGTAATTTTTTCCAAATCTTCTGAATATGCTTTAGATTCCAGCAAAGGAACCCAGCCTGTAATTCTGTAAACCATTTCGGTAGATTCCAGTTTTTGCTGAATTTTACCAATCTGAACTTTTATAGCAAAAGCCTTTACCAGTTCCAGAATTCTATCTTTATGAGTTTCTGCAAAGTTTTCTTTTTGAATTTCATATTCCTGCAGTAAAGCTTCATAATCCTTTTTCTTTTTAGCAAGACCTGCAAGCACATCTTCTGGAACACCAGTAAAATCCTGAGGAACCTGCATTTCTACAAAACCAAAATGCTCCAGTTCATCATTAATAGAACCGGAAGATTTTTTTGAAGAGGCAATCAAAACATGAGATTTATCTTCGCCCAGAGCAATAACAACAGCTTTATTTGCCAGTGCTCCCTGCAAAGATTCAAAAGAAGCCGAATCAATTTTTCCAACTTTAAGAGACAAAAACGAAAGATGTTCCAATTGAGAAAAAGAAACCTGAAGATTTGCAAAAGCAAGAGCTTCTTTTTCAGTATTTGTTACTTTATCCAAATCAGCTTTTGTTTTTTGTATATTTTCATAAATCTGATTATAAGAATTTATAATTGAACCAGCCTGTTCCACCTGCTCATCTGTTGCAGAATAACTTTCAGATAAATCCAGATTAGAAAGAGAAATATTAAAAAAGTTGCAGCACTTTTGCAAAGACGAATAATACTGCATATTTGCAGCAAGGTCTGCATCATCAGAAGAAACATCATTTTCTTCCAGAGAATCTTGAAACTGAAATGAGCCTTTTTTTCCAAGATATTCCAGAACTTTTGTAATATCCTGTTTAAGAATCATTAATTCAATTAATCTCATTTGTTGGGTTCTAGCCATTTCTCCTCCCAATTATTCCATTATTACACCAAGAGCCTTCATAGCATCAGTTCCATTTATATTTAATCTGATACTTTCTACAGCACTTCTTATACATCTAAGTTCACAAAGTTTTGCTTTAAACCAGGCAACCAGAGCCGGTTCTGTTAAAGGATGTTCATGAAAAAACTGAACATATCTTTTTACAGAAGATGACATAAAACGTCTTTCAAACCAGGCAGGATCAAGTTCCCAGTTTCCACCTTCATAAGGATTCAGATACTGCTTGTATTTCCAGTTTTGCCAGTCTTCATAAGAGTCAATAGATTTGTCTAAAATAGCAATAGCAGGGCCTGCAACAGGATCAAGTTTATCTGCACGGTCAGTTACATAAAACAATTCATCTAAAATTTCCTTTTTGCTTTTACGATAGTAAACAGACAAACGCATAGCCCATACAATATTTTTTATAATATATTCATCTAAAAATAATTTTTCCCACAAAAACTTATCTTCGCCTTTTGTATGTTCCATTTTATCCCACACAGATTTAATAAAAGATAAGTCCATTTTAAATTCAATTTGCTCCAGATTACTGATTTGAGGATTTTCATGAATCCAGTTAAAAGGAGTGTCATGAAGAACAGCCTGCAAATCTGGGTAAGCAGAAGCATTGATTGTGGAATAAGATTTTAAATCTATTAATTTTGGAAGATTTGGAACGCCAGCTGAAATACTGTCCATAATCAACTGAATGTTTTCAATTTCAAAAAACTGAACCTGAGAAAGCAGCAGCTGAGAAGGTGTATCATATTTATTTAAGAAAGATAAATATTGAGAAAGAAGATTATTAAAAGCAGTTTTTTCTATTTCATCTGCAAGGAGTGCTTCTGGAACAGCAGGGACAGGGGAATCAAAAAGTAAAGACCACAATTCTACAAGAGATTTTGCATTGAACAAGTGAGAAGTTTTATCTTTAATGTAAGCTTTACTCAAAAGCCCTGCAGCTTTAGTATAACAAAAAGCCAGAGCTGTACTAGAATCCATAGTTTCTGGCCTCTATTTTTTTATAAGTAATGCATCTAGACAAGCATTTAATACATTTGAATGCAAAGGCCGGTTATGGAGATTGTTAGTAAAATCCTGGATTTTTTTTTCGCGATTATTTTTTACAGCCTGTAATTGCTGCTGGAAGTCATTTTCCAGTTCAGTTTGTGCAAGGGCATTTTTTTCCTGAAACATTGCATTTGCAGTTACCTTTGCTTCAGACACTTTTTTTTCTGCGTCTGCTACAGCCTGTTCCACTAAGATGGAAACATCTTTTTCTACTTCTAAAAGATGATTTAATATATCAATCTGAGAATTAGAATCAGCCATTTAAAACTCCAAAATCAACCTAGGTGAATTCAATGAAAATATTATACACCCAGATTGATTTTTTTTAAACAGAATATAAATTCTAAGATTTGATTTTTATTTTTTATTATTCAGCAGCAGCTTCTGTTTCTGCTTCTACTTCTGTATCTGCAGCTGTGTCATTCCACCAGTCAGCAGGTGCAGCAGTTTCTGTTGTTACTGCATCTTCGATTACAGTATTTTTGTCTGTGATAGAAGCATTAACTGTTGGTTTCTTTGTTACTAAAGCAAGAGCTACAGCCAAACCGAAGAATAAGAATACAAATACTCTTGTTGTCTTTGTAAGAACGCTAGCTGAGTGTGAACCAAATGCAGCAGTTCCGCGACCACCTAAAAGTCCACCCATTCCGTTTTCACCATC
This sequence comes from Treponema sp., assembly GCA_024402655.1. Lineage (GTDB taxonomy): Bacteria > Spirochaetota > Spirochaetia > Treponematales > Treponemataceae > Treponema_D. Next base: position 26,779 of record JAKSTH010000021.1, read on the forward strand.
ATCCTGGATTACTACTAAAAGAACCAATAATACACAAACAATAATAAAAGCTACTAAAAGAACAATACCTAAAGTACTCATCTATTTTCTCCAAAAAATTTATTTACTAATCAAGTTCTAGTATTTTATATAAAAAATGAATATTTGTCTATATGTGGAAAATCGTAATAAATTATGAAAATACTACCAGTTAGAAAGAGGCTGTCAAAACCGCTAGCTAGCGTCGCTACACGCGCAAGTCGGCAAGGAAACTATGTTCCGCCTTGCGAGTGTTTTTGCCATCCTCTTTCTGCCTTCTCGTATTTTCATAACTAGGTCTTTTAATGTCCATAATAGAATCTTTTTTTCAGCTTCCTTGCTTTGTTATTCCTTTACTTATTTCTCAAACGATACACTTACACTCTTTCCTAAAACAAAAAAGACCCGCTTACTTTCACAGTAAACAGGTCTTTTCTTAAAAAACGGAACGCTTAATTCTTAATTCCGCATTCCTAATTCCTAATTAATTAAAGTACGCAGATTGGTACGAATGTTGAAGCTTTCAAAGAAGCACCACCAATCAAACCACCGTCGATATCTGGCTGAGCCAAGAGTTCTGGAGCGTTTTCTGCTTTCATTGATCCACCGTACTGGATGATTACTTCATCAGCTACTTTCTGATCATAAAGTTTTGCAATGTAGTTACGGATGAACTTGTGGATTGCCTGAGCATCTTCTGGAGTTGCAACTTTACCTGTACCAATAGCCCAAACTGGTTCGTAAGCGATTGTTACATTTTTCATCTGTTCAGCAGTTACACCTGCAAGACCTGCAGAAAGCTGGAATGCACAAACCTGTTCAGCTTCACCAGCTTCTCTTTCAGAAAGAAGTTCACCAATACAAAGATCAACTTCAAGACCGTCTGCCAAAGCTTTGCGAACTTTTTTGTTGATTAATTCATCAGATTCACCAATTTCGTGGCGGCGTTCTGAGTGACCAAGGATTACACAC
>JAKSTH010000210.1 GCA_024402655.1 Treponema sp.
TCCCTATACCTCTTCTCCCTCAAAATAATGTAAAATACATTCATGATTATCCACACAGGAAACCGCACCGACATTCCAGCTTTTTATTCTGAATGGTTTGTGAATCGACTTAAGGCAGGATTTGTTCTGGTTCGAAATCCCTATAATCCTCAGTCAGTGACAAAATTTCGTTTGGATCCTTCTGTCGTAGATTTAATTGCATTTTGTACAAAAAATCCTGGTCCAATGTTGCCTCACATGGATTTGCTCAAGTCGTTTGGTCAGTATTGGTTTGTGACTATTACTCCTTACGGAAAAGATATTGAACCAAATGTGCCGGACAAAACTAAGGTGATGGAAGATTTTAAGGCTTTGTCTAAAATTGTAGGAATTGATTCTATTGGCTGGCGATATGATCCAATTTTTCTTGATGAAAAGCGAACTGTGGAATGGCATCTGGAACAATTTGAACGAATGGCGAAAAATCTTGCAGGATACACAAAAACTTGCGTTATTAGTTTTATTGATTTGTATAAAAAGGTTGAACGGAATTTTCCTGAGGCTAGGGAAGTTTGCAGGGAAGACAGGCTGCGGCTTGGTAAAGAATGCATTAGAATTGCAGCTGAAAATGGTATGGTTATAAAACCTTGTGCTGAAGGGACTGAACTTGCTCAATTTGGTGCTGACTGCTCTGGCTGTATGACTCAGGCAACTTTTGAAACGGCCCTTCATACTCATTTGAATGTGCCCAAGGGTACTGGAACTCAACGGAAGGGAGCTTGTGCCTGCATTCTTGGTTCCGACATTGGTGCTTACGACACTTGCGGACATTTATGTAAATACTGCTATGCCAATACTGATTCTCGTCTTGTTTTGGAAAATATGAAAAGACATAATCCCCAATCGCCATTTTTGCTTGGAGAACTTTTGCCTGATGATGTAATTCGGGATGCAGAACAATTCAGCTGGATTGACGGGCAGCAGTATTTATTTTGACTTTATTTTTCTGCAATAACTTCTATTTCAACCAATGCACCTTTTGGTAAAGCAGCAACTTCTACACAACTGCGGGCTGGTTTTCCTGTAAAGTATTTTTCATAAACTGCATTAAAACTTGCAAAATCAGAAATATGTTGAAGGAAACAGGTAGTTTTTACAACTTTTTCCAATGAGGAACCTGCTGCTTCAAGAACAGCCTTAATATTACGGCAAGCCTGATCAGCCTGACTTTCAATATCTGTTGCTTCAATGTTTCCTGTTTCTGGATTAATAGGAATTTGACCTGAAGTATAAATCATATTACCAACAATCATACCCTGTGAGTATGGACCAATTGCTGCAGGAGCATTTTTTGTATTGATTTTTTCCATAATTAATTTATATCGGGTGTAAGATAAAATGTCTATTATGAATAAATGATTTTTGTATTTGTGTTATAATAAAGTTATGGATTTTTTAGAATTAGCAAAAACACGTTATTCGGTTAGAAAGTTTAAGAAAGATGAAGTTCCTCAGGAAATTATTGAAAAAATTCTTGAAGCAGGAATGGTGGCTCCGACTGGTTGTAATAATCAGCCTCAAAGGATTATTGTAGTAAAAAGCAAAGAAGGCTTGGAAAAACTTTATGCATGTACTCGCTGTCATTTTGAAGCCCCTTTGATTTTTATTATCTGCTACAACAAAGAAGAATGCTGGTATCGTCCTTATGATGGTAAAGGTTGTGGAGATATTGATGCCAGTATTGTTACAACTCATATGATGATGGAAGCTTGGGAGCAGGGTATTGGGGCTTGTTGGGTTATGCATTATCGTCCAGAAGATTTGAAAAAGGCTTTTAATTTACCAGATAATATTGAAAGTACAGCGCTTCTTGTTATGGGATATGCTGATGATTCTGCAACTCCTGCTCCAGGACACAGTGCCTGTAAACCTTTGGATGCAATTATAAAATACGAATAAAAAATATTTCCTAGATTTTTTTGTACTGTCTAAAGAAATAAATCATTTCGGCAATGGCGGTAATTGTCCAACTGAAAATATAAAGCAGGAATAATGATGGGATTGTTTTAAAATAGGAAAATACTGTATAAATCCAGGCGATTCTAAAAAGGCAGGAACCGACAAGTACGATAATTGATGGTACAAAGGTTTTTCCAAGGCCACGGTTTGCTGCAATTGTGTTATCCATAAAAGAGGCAACTGGTAAAGAAAAGAACATTATGCCAAAACGCAGCATTCCAGCATCTATTACTGCAGGATCGGTTGTAAAAAGTGAAAAACATTGGTGTCCAAAAATATACATAAGAGTACTTTCAACGGCACCAATTACAAAAGCATAAATGTTAGCTATAACCATACTTTTTATGATTCTATCTTTTTTGCCGGCTCCGTAGTTTTGGCCGATGAATGTGGCACAGGCTGTATAAAATCCGTTCATTGTGCTGTAAACAATATTATCCAAATTGGTACAGGCTGCAGTTCCCGCTACCATTGTGGCATCAAAAGAATTTACACCAACTTGAATAAAAGTATTTGCTACAGAAAAAATAGCATTCTGAAGTCCGGCTGGAATACCAATTTTAAGAATTTTTATTGTGATTGTTTTATTAAGTGCAAGTTTTTTTATTAA
>JAKSTH010000211.1 GCA_024402655.1 Treponema sp.
GCCGCTTGAATTATGCTGCAAAAACAGCCCGCGAAGCTTTGGAATCTTACCGCTATAATGATGCTGCTTCTGCAATGATGGAATTCTTCTGGAATGAATTCTGTGACTGGTATGTTGAAGCAACAAAAATCAACTTTAAGAATGGTGATGATGCTGAAAAAGATCGTCAGGCAACTGTTTTGATGAATATCCTTGAAGAATCATTAAGACTTCTTCATCCATATATCCCATTTGTTACAGAAGAAATCTACAGCAAACTTCCTTTGGCAGACCTTGTTGCAAATCGTCCTGCTGAAAACAAGATTGTTACAACAAGTACATACAACGGCATGTTAATGAATGCTCCTTATCCAGAAGCATCTGCAAGCCGCGAAAATGCTGCAATTGAAGCTCGTTTTGAAGCACTTAAAGATTTAATTGGTAAAGTTCGTGCTGCAAAAGTTGACTGTGGTATTGATCCTGCAATCAAAATCAACATTGCTGTTAAGATTGAAAAAGGCAGTGCTGCTGAAGTTGCAACAGAAAAAGTTGAAATGATTCAATTGCTTGGTGGTGTTGCAAAGGTTGACTTTGTTGACGCTAAACCAGAATCTTCAATCGGTACTGTAGGAAAAGGTTTTGAAGCATTTGTTATTGTTGATGACAGCATTAATAAAGAACAGCTTTTAACTCGTTTCCAGAAAGCTATGGAAAAAGAACAGGGTTATGCTAGAATGAGCGAAAACAAACTTAACGGAAACTTTGCTCAGCATGCTCCTGCAGAACTTGTTCAGGCTGAAAGAGACAGACTTGCTGAAAGCCAGAAAAAAATTGCTACATACGAAAGCTACATAAAAGAATTACAGTAGTAAAAAAATAAAACTGTCAGTCCGCTGGCAGTTTTTTTATGCTATAATGGTTTTATTGGAGTTTGGAATATGAAGAAAAATATAATTTGGTTGATTATTGTTATGTTAACCGGCTTTGTTTTTTTGGGATGTAAATCTGGAAAAAACAGTCCTTTTTATGACACAGAGTGGTTAATGCAGAATGTTGATGCAAATAATCAGCCTTACTATCATCATTTGATTTTTCAGCCGGAAAATAGGGTAATGCTGAGAGTTTCATATTTCGACTCAACTAATATTATTGTATGGCGTGGAACTTATAAAATTAAATCCAATAAACTTGTTTTGAATTTTGAAGACTGCAGCCGCTTTGAAAACGGTGAAAATGTTGGTCAATATTCAGATAAAAGGTTGATTTATTATTATAAGGGAGATTATTATTATTCTCTGGGACTAATCGGAGACACTGAAGAAGATAAGGTTTATCATTTGCAGCTAATTAGACCGGAAAATATTTTTTATGGTGAAACAAAAGATATTTACGGCAATTATTTTGAAGATTTTGTAAAAATTGACAATTTGACAAAAGCAGCCCAATCTGAAGCGGAGGAATAAACATGGCTAAACGTAAATATGAAATGAAAACTGAACGTTCTTCGAAAATGGCTGTTGAACAGATGCAGCAACTTAGTGATATGCGTCTTGCTCCATATATGCAGCTTGCAACAGGTTTAATTGGAAAAGCTCGTCATGCCGGTGGAAATATGTTTCGCCATCAGATGGATACTCTGGCAATTCTTATTGATTACGGATATATAGATTCTGTTTTGCTTAAAGCTTCCATTGTTCATGATACTGTTGAAGATATTCCTGATTTTGACAGAAATCTTATTATTAATGCTGATAAAGAAGGTAAGGAAGTTCTTGATTTAGTTCTGGAAGTTACCCGCCGTGATGATGAAGATAAGAAGCAGTTTTTACGCCGTATTCTTGATACAGGTTCACAAAGAGCAAAAATCTTAAAATGCGCAGACAGAATTTCTAATATGATTTCGTTGGGATACGTAACTGATCCTACTTTTATTGAACGATATTGTGATGAAACCGAGTTTTTTCTTTTGCCTATGGCGTTGGAAATTGACTTTAATATGTATCACGAACTTATAACTTTAATAATGACCCGCAGACGATATCTGGAAGATGGTGGTTATTTCTGTAAGACAGAAAAAAAGTCTACACCACCAAAGAAATAGCAGGTTTAATTATATAGGTGAAAACATCTATATTTTAAAGTAGACTATTTTCAATAAATTCATTATTTTATAAGTAACTAAATTTAATCTAATTTTTTAGGAGATATAACATGGCAGTTAGAGTTGCTATTAATGGTTTCGGCCGTATTGGTCGTTTGGCTTTCCGTCAGATGTTTGAAGCTGATGGATATGAAGTAGTTGCAATCAACGATTTGACAAGCCCAAAAATGCTTGCACACCTTTTGAAGTATGATACAGCACAGGGTGGTTTCTGTGGTAAAATCGGTGAAGGAAAACACACAGTTTCTGCAACTGAAGATTCTATCATCGTAGATGGAAAAGAAATCAAAATCTCTGCTGAAAAAGATGCAGCTAACTGTCCATGGGCAGCTAACAAAGTAGACGTAGTTCTTGAATGTACAGGTTTCTACTGTGCTAAAGACAAGGCTGCTGCTCACATTACAGCAGGTGCTAAGAAAGTTGTAATTTCAGCTCCAGCTGGAAACGACCTTCC
>JAKSTH010000212.1 GCA_024402655.1 Treponema sp.
CCATTTTCCCAGTATTTATATTTTGTAATTTTTCTATAAACAGTTGTCATTGTAGAACTGCCAAATTCAACAAGTACATCATTTTCGTCCTGTACATATGTTAAAAAAGTATTTTCTCCATCATATAAATATAATGTACGTTTTATTTTTCCATATTTTGGATCCACATCATATTCGTAAATATAAATACTATTACCATCAATTTCTTTTACAAGTCGCCCCTGTGAATCATACTCATAAATATATACATTTTCTCCACTTGTTTTCTTTACAAGCAGATCCTGAGAGTTGTATTCATAAGTTTCTATCTTTCCATCAGAATCTTCTTCTAAAATCCTTTTTCCATTTTCATCATAAGTGTATTTTGTAAATGAACCATCTGCTTTTGTAAGTTTTATTAATTTAGAATTATCATCATATTCATAAGTAGAAGTTCCTTCCAAAGAATCCACATGCTGAACACAGTTTTTATTCACATGAATATATTTTGTTTCATGATTTCTTTCAGGATGTTCATCATAAACATAACGAACACCAGATCTTTTATCCCCGTCATAATCATAATATATATGAACGGTTTCAGGCATAACACCTTTCATAACAGATTTATATTCAATCAGTCTATTGTTTTCATCATAGTAATGATATTGTTTATTTGAGCCTTTTCCATTCCAGGAATAAATCTCGTTGCCATTAATATCCCACTGTATTTCTTTCACATCGCTTAGGACCTTATAACCATATATTCCCAAACTTATTGCAATACTGGTTATGATAAGAATGATGATTCCAATGATTATTTTTTTCACTTTTTATCCTTTATTTTTTTACAATTGTTCTACAAAGGCGAATGCCGATTGATCTGGAAGTAACACTACCTTCTGAATAACTGTTATTAATTGCATTTGCTCCACCAATTGCAGCATAACAAGCTCTTGAATCATAATTTCCACCAACAAAATAGAATTTATCAGAGAATGTAAATTCAGAAACATTTCCACTCATATCATAAAGATTTAAACTGTTTGGCATTTTAAGACCTGTCATATGTGGGTAAGTCTGTTCATGATGTTCATAACCTAAAACTGGCGTTACAAAAGTAAAATCAATTTTTGAATTACCTGAATACCATGCAACTTCAGCCAGATTATCATCTTCTGCAATCTGATGTCCTGATACATAATATATTCTTTTTTCTTCAGCAGATAATGCATCATATTCCGAATTGCTTAATTTTACTTTTTTTGTTGACTGAATTCCTGGAAATGCATATTTCCATTCTGGAGCATTAATATTTCCGCCTTTAGCAGCAAAGTCAAATTCAGCATTAGTTGGAAGTCTGTATCCATTCTTAGAAAAATCTGCTGTAATTACAATTTTTTCTGAAAGGCTATTAGCAAAAAATTTTCCATTTGAATATTTTGAATCTTTATAATCAGCTTCTGTAAATTTATGCAATTCCAGCACACTACCATTTATTGAACAAGTATAAACTGGATCATAACCTTTAAGCATTGAAAGTTTATTACAGAATCCCACTACCATAAGAAGAGAAAGATTTTCAACAGGCATTGTAGTATCTTTACCAAAATTATACTCATTAAAATTTATTTCACCTCTGAGTTGTCCCTTGTCAGTTGAAAATTCTTCACCATAATTAGTTCCCTGAAAATAACTAGGATCAAATCCCATTACATTTTTAAAAAGAGTTCTGGTAACTTCATACTGTCCCATAATAAATGGACTGATTTCTACAGTTTTTCCGCTCATAAATTGAAAACTAGTAGAAATATCAGATTCATCATAATAAGAAGTATATGCTGAATTATCTGTAAAAGTAAAAGATCTTTTTCCCATAGAATATGGACTTACAACAACTTCACCAGTTTTATCAAAAATAAGACCATTCACACCAAGATACTCAAAAACCTGATAACCTCTTGGGGCTTTAGTCTCACTGTATTTAACAGGTGTTGTTGCTGTTCCATTAGAACATCCAATATTTGTAAATAACAAAGCTGCTGCAAAAAATAATCCAATATTACGAATTGTTTTTTTCATAATTTTCTCCCTAAAAAACATTTTTTTTTATTATATATAAATATAAATTCAGATACAACTTTTCAAACCATTCACTGTTCATCTTTTATGATTTTTCAAAACTTGCTACACTTTTCTTATGACAAATGAACAAATTATATATTTCACAATATTGATTTTCTTTGGTTTTATACTTCTTGGCCTTGCCGGATTTATGTATGACAGAATAACATCTGACATTCCAAAGGAAGATGAATCCATAGATATTCGAGCCCCAAACCGTAAACTTTCCTCAGTTTTCAATGCTCCATTTGTATATATCTATCAAAATCTAAAAGAAAAAAATTTTAAAGCCTTATTCCCTTTTTCAGTTTATATATTTGTCTTAATTTACATTATCATTCTTATAAAAAATCTAATACTTGCTGCATAAAATACTCCAATTTATACATAGGTTTAAATTAAAGAAAA
>JAKSTH010000213.1 GCA_024402655.1 Treponema sp.
GATTCTTTATTGAATCAGTTGGTTCATCTGCTGTTAAAGGTTAATTTTATGAGTGAAATTTTTGATAATGCACAGAAAAAACAGGATGAACTTAATGAAAAGATTTTAGGCGCAAGTGAGATTAAAAATCAGCGTCCTGTGTTCCATTTTGCAACTCCTGGTGGATGGTGTAATGATCCAAATGGATTTTCGCAGTTTGGTGATAAGGTTCATCTTTTCTACCAGTATCACCCTTACTCAACACAATGGGGACCAATGCACTGGGGACACGTTGTTTCTAAAGATATGCTGAGTTGGGAATTGCAGCCTGTTGCACTTGCTCCAGATTCTGCTGCTGATTGTAAGGGATGTTTTTCTGGAACTGCCATTGAGCATAATGGAAAACATATTGTTGCATACACAGGTGTTTCAAATAATGGAACTGTGGATATTCAGAACCAGTGTATTGCAGTAGGGGACGGCTGTGTTTATGAAAAATTGGGTGAAAATCCTGTTTTAACAGCAGCTGATATTCCTTTTGAATATAACAATGAGCATTTCCGTGACCCTAAAATCTGGGAAAAAGATGGCAAGTTTTACATGGTTTGTGTTCTTAAACAAAAAAATGACCGTGGTGCAATGGTAATGTTCCAGTCAGAAGATGCTAAAAAATGGACTTACAAAGGAATGATTGATTCTAGTAAGGACGGTCTTAGCAATATGTGGGAATGTCCGGATGTAAGTGTAATTGATGGAAAGGATTGTCTGATTTTTTCACCTCAGGAAGTAAAGGAAGATTACAATCTTGGATTTCATGATGGAAACAACAGTATTTATGTAACTGGAAACCTAGATTACGAAAACTGTAAGTTTACCCGTGAAGTTCGTCCTGAAAATGGTTATACAGCTGCCCTTGTAGATTACGGAATTGATTTTTATGCTCCAGAAACTACAAAACTTAAAGACGGCCGCACAATCATGATTGGCTGGATGCAGGCTTGGGAATCTTACATTACTCCAAAAGATTACATCTGGTCTGGCATGATGACTCTTCCTCGTGAACTAAGTTTTAAGAATAACAGACTTTATCAGGTTCCTGTAAGAGAATTAGAAGATTGGAAGAAAGATAAAAAATCTGGAACTGTGCAAAAGGGGACAGACCCCTGTGTAATTTATTCTGGAAACCGTCAATTTGAAATTGATTTGAATCTTTCTGATGCCAAAGGTGTTGTAAAAATGACTTTAGGAAACGGTGAAGAAAATGTTGTTCTTGAAGTTAATACGGATGAAGAATTTGTTTCTTTTGACAGGACAAAAACTTTAACTCCAGGTGCAATTCCATTTAGAAAAGCAAAACTTAGAACCGATGGTGACTTAAAAAATCTTAAAGTTATTTGTGACACTTGTTCTGTTGAAGTTTTTATAAACGATGGAATTATGGCATTTACAAATACATTCTTCTTTGAAAATACTGCTTCTAATTTTGTTGTGGAAAACGCTTCTTCTAAAGAACTCTCTTATGATTTTTGGAAATTGGAGAAATAAAAATGGATAAGAAATTTGATGTAACTGCTCTTGGCGAACTTTTAATAGATTTTACACAGAATGGAATGAGTGATTCTGGAAACTGGATGATGGAAGCAAATCCTGGTGGAGCGCCTTGTAATGTTCTTGCAATGCTTACAAAACTTGGTTATAAAACCGGTTTTATTGGTCAGGTTGGAAATGATATGTTTGGAAAGATGTTAAAAGAACGAGTTTCTTCTATAAATATAGATGTTTCTAATCTTATTCTTTCTGATGAATATAATACAACTCTGGCTTTTGTACATACCGCTCCAGATGGTGACAGAGATTTTTCTTTCTATCGTAAAACTGGCGCAGATGCTTTTTTGAGAAAAGAAAATGTAAACCCAGAAGCAATTAAGTCTTCAAAGATTCTACATTACGGAACTCTCTCAATGACAAACGAAACTGTAAATGCCGCAACTGAGTTTGCTTTGGAAACTGCAAAGTCTGCTGGAATTCTCCGCTCTTTTGATCCCAATTTGCGTAAACCTTTGTGGGATTCTTTGGAAAAAGCAAAAGAAAGAATCTGGTATGGAATTTCAATGTGCAATATTTTAAAAATTGCTGAAGAAGAACTGGAATTTATTACAGGTGAAAAGGATATTTCAAAAGGAATTTCTGTAATCCGTGAAAAATATGAGATTCCTTTAATCACGGTGACAAAAGGAAAATATGGCAGCTGCTGTTTCTATAAAAAGGGAAGTGAAGAACTTTACGTTGAAGTTCCAACTTTTATGAATGTTAAGACTATAGATACAACAGGTGCCGGAGATACTTTCTGTGCCTGTATTCTTCATGATATTCTTGAAAACGGTTATGACAGTTTTACAAAAGAACGACTTACCAAAATGCTGACATTCGCAAATGCTGCATCTTCCTTGATTACAACTAAAAAAGGCGCACTTTGCGTAATGCCAGAGAAAAGTCAGATAGAAGAGTTGATGAAAGCTTAACT
>JAKSTH010000214.1 GCA_024402655.1 Treponema sp.
AAATTATTAACTGGTGCAGCCGTAGCAGTTGCTGCACTTTCAATGATGAGTTGTGCTATGTTGCAGGATGCCTTTGGTGTAGCAGATTTATTTAGTTATAGTGATGCAACATATGAATCAGGTGCATGGGGAAAATGGTCAATTAAACACACTAATGAAAACAATAATAGTTGGGATCGTGGTGGTAAATTACTTCTTACAAAACATTCAGATATGTCTGGAAAAGTAACTATTATTGATTCTCCAACTTGTGGTCCTATGGGAGTGTTATTTAATGTATCTAGAAATAAAGATAGAACTTACAATTTCTGTGTAGCTGCTGTTGGTGATGGACTCAAAACTGAAGGCAAAATGGGATTCTATGTTTCTTACTTTGGAAATATTAAGGAAGAAGAAATGGCATATGTCAATTTTGGTGCTGCAACATATACTGGTTCTGATCCAGATGTAGCAAAAGATAAGTCAAAATGGACTCCTAAAAATTCTTCGACTAATTCAACAGACAAAACACAGCCATATGAGATAGAATTTGCAAAGATTCAAGATTTCTCTGCAGATTATACAGCTTTTGATGAAGATGGAAAAAAAGTTGTTTTCATTGATGTAAAGGAAATAACTGAAGGTGAAAATGTTGGTGGATATGAAGTAAACTTCTATTTATCTGAGGATTTTGATACAACAACAGGTAAACCTAAAGATATATCAAAATCTCTTAAATCGGTTACAATTCTGGCAAGCCAATTGGATAAAGATGGCGTAAAAGAGGGAAAAGTTGGTGTTTATGCTAATGTTTATCCAGAAAGAACTCTTGTAGGTTCTTTAGAAATAATGGATCTTACAAACGATGCTGTTATTGCTAATTTCTAATTAGTATAATTATTAAGTGCTAAAAAAAGTCTGTAGAAATAATAAATGATTTTTCTACAGACTTTTTTTCTTTTAAAGATGAAAAAAAATACTTGAAATTTAAAAAAGTATTTTGAATCCTATTGAAGAATTTATTTCAGAAACAGAAGTTCCTGTAGTTTGTGGGGATTTTACAGCTCTTCTATCATATTTTTTTTGAGTAATAAAATTACCGTTACAATTTCCGGTTTGACCTGTTATTTCTGGCATTACTTTTTCTGAGATTGATATTGTTAAAAAAAGTTTTGGAAATAATTTATATTCTGTTGTGAAATCGATTAGGAATAATTTAAATAAACCATGTTCCATACTAATTGTGGAATAATCATCACCATTATCTTTATAGTCATTATGATAGTCTACATAAAAAAAATAAGCGTAAGGTGATATTAATATATTTAGTTTAATTGTAAGTTTATTCCAATTATACCCTGCACCAAGTCCTAAATAAGTCATAAAGCTATGTTGGTAATAATCTATTCCAGAAAGATGATGGAAAGTTGCATCTTCAGAATCCCAGCTGACATTTTCATGATTTTTACTATATCTGCTACTGCCATACCAACCTTGCCCATTTATTCCATTAAAACTTATATATTTATATTCAAAACTGGCAATAGTTTTTATTGTAAATCCTAAAGGCAAATTAAACTTATAAGAGGCTTCTATTCCTAAATCTATATTAGTGGAAAGTTTGTTATCAAAAATCCCATAATTATTTTTGGTGTCAGCAACATACCAATCAGAATCAGTCATCTGGCCACATTGAAAGGGGAGGGCGTAAGAGACAAAACCCGATAAATCAATATTATTAAATTCAGTACCACCTTTAAGTTTCAGAACAACTAAAGGTTTTTCTTCCCATTCCAAGTAACTTATAACTCTGCTTGTATCAGACATGCCTGTATGAAGATATTCTCCAATTTTTCCAAAAGTAGTACCAAGCTGAGGTTCAAGATAAAAATTAAAATCATTTATAGAAAGGCTGGAAAGTGGAAGTGAAAACAAAAATAATAAAAAAGACAAAAGAAATATTTTTTTCATAATAACGCAAGAAGTTTATATGTATGTTTATTGATTGCTTTAATTTAGATGTAGATTTCAGCAATTTCCTCTTCGGTTGAACCTGTTAATTCAATAATCTCTTTTATACTGAAGTTCTTTTGTTTAAGATTTTGAACAAAGATTTTCAATTTTTCTTTTGAAGCTTCGGCTCTACCTTCTGCTAGACCTTCTTCTCTACCTTCTGCTAGACCTTCTTCTCTACCTTCGGCTAGACCAATTTTTCTGGCTTCTTCTTTTTCTTCTTCGATAATGTCTTCTAAATACATATATTCACCTCTTATTGTTTCCTGGTCTTTAATTTCTTTAACAGAAGTTTCCAATCGTTTTGTAAAACTGGAGCTTGCCTGAAGTTTGTATATAAATTCTAGGACTGATTTTATAGCTTCATCTTTTTCTTTAGTGTATGCACTGCAATTATAAAAGACAATATGAGTTTTGTCATTAAACAGAATCTCTTCTGCTTCTGCAATTATGGATTTTTTTGTATAACATGGTAACCCTAAATGCAGGGGATCTTCTT
>JAKSTH010000215.1 GCA_024402655.1 Treponema sp.
TGGTACTGATTTGTATGAATAGTTTTGCTGTGGAGATTAATTTGCCAGATGGGTCTGTTTACAAAGGTGAAATTAATAACGGATTATTTAATGGATATGGTGAATTACAACTATCTGAAAATGATGTATATAAAGGATATTTTAAAGACGGAAAATATCATGGGGAAGGAATTCTAAAGACATTGAATTATTCCTATGAGGGTAATTTTCAAAATGGGGTAATGTCAGGAAATGGTTCCTTGCAGTATGAGGATGGACTTTCATATGTTGGTGACTTTGCCAATAATCTATTTGAGGGGCAGGGAAAAATCTGTTACCCAGATGGCGCTCTATTTACTGGAGAATTTAGGAATGGCAAGAAAGAAGGTGAAGGTACATTATTATTGAATAATGGAGATTCTTATACTGGATCATTTATGAATGATTTGTTTAATGGAAAAGGTATTTATTCATTTTCAAATGGACAAAAATATATTGGTAACTTTGTTGATGGAAACTTTGATGGTGAAGGAAAATTCATATATTCTGATGGTTCTGTAAAGCAAGGTATTTTTCACAATGGCTACATGGAAGAAAAGAATAATGGAAATAAAAGTTTATTATATTTGTTTGTTCTCATTTTTCTGATTTCATTGAGCATAAATATTGTATTATTATATAAAACCCGAAAGGGAAGAAAATAAAAAAAATTGCTGTAGGAATTTCGTATGAAGATTTTATAAGTAAATTCGGTAAGCCGGCAAATGAGCATATTTTTTTGAAGAAGAATATGTTCCAGGTCCTTAATGACATTGTAATTTGTGGGGATATATTTAGGGGAGTTTATTTGAAAATATTATGAACTGTGAAGAATTTTATAATGAGATTTTAAGTCAATTTGATAAGGACTATAGTGATAAATATTTTACGACACAATGTTCTGAGTCGGCACATGAAAGATTCATTGTAATTAATGATAACAAAAAGAAAGTGTCATTATCCATTTTTTTTGATGATTCTTATGAGGATGACGAAAGGATTTATGCAGAGTTTATAAAAGTTGATAACATACTTGCCTGGAACTTAAAAACAAGTGAAGTAAAAAGTGATAAAGAAAAATTAAAAAAAATTATTGTGATGATACTGAAAGGGAAGCATCTTGGAAAATCTGTGAAAAAATATTTTACAGAAAATATGCAGCCACTTTTTGCTGGAAGTAATTTTGAGAAGATGCAAAAAAAGTTTATTCGATAAAATTCTGACTTTTCATTGCAACAGTTCATTATAAAGTAGTATTATATATTTATGATTTGTTGGAAATGTAAAAAAGAAATTACTGTTGATTCTATTTCTCGCTCTACAGAATGTCCTTTGTGTGCTGCTGATTTACATGCATGTAAGGGTTGTAAGTTTTATTCTACTGGCTCTCATAACGATTGCCGGGAAAGTTCTGCTGAATATGTTTCTGACAAAGAAAAAGCAAATTTCTGTGATTATTTTAAGCCTGCTGAAAATGCTGGTCTTGCAAGTGGTAGCTCTAAAGCTGATGAAGCCAAGAAAGCTTTTAATGCTTTGTTTGGAGACTAATTTATGGTAGATTTTGCTTTTCTGGATTCTGGCACTGGCGGCATTCCTTATATGCTGGGACTTTTAAAACTTTATCCACAGGCTTCCTGCGTATATGTAGGTGACACTGTTCATTTTCCTTATGGCGAAAAGACTCACCAGCAGATTGTGGGTTTTGTTGTTGAACTGGTTGAAAAAGTTATAAATAGATTTAGTCCTTCTGTTATTGTTATTGCCTGCAATACTATGAGTGTTAATGCTCTTAATGTTTTAAGAGAAGTTTATCCAGATCAGCAGTTTGTGGGTACTGTTCCTGCCATTAAACTTGCCGCTACTGTTTCTAAAAAAAGAAGAATTGGTTTACTGGCGACTAAGGCTACTGTAGAAAATCCATATAATCAGGATTTGAAAAATCATTTTGCCAGTGACTGCGATTTAGTTTTGCGGGGCGATCCGGACCTTATTTCTTTTATTGAACACAAGTCTTTTACTGCCACAAAAGAAGAACGGGAAAATGCCTGTAAACCTGCTGTGGAATTTTTCAGAAAAGAAAATTGTGATGTAATTATTCTTGGCTGTACTCATTTTTTGAACATGAAGGCAGAAATGCAGTCTGTTTGTGGTAATGACATTACGGTTGTAGATTCTGTTGAAGGGGTAGTGAAACGAGCTTTAAGTTTGAAGCGGGCGTTGCGGGACGAACTTGAAAATGCTGTTCCCGCATTGGGGGTAGCGGAAAAGACCGGAGCTTGCGAGGACTTTGGAGCGCAGGGGGCTTTCCCCCTCCTTTTTGTTACAGGTTTTTGTGACAAAAAAGATGAAAAAGAGTATGATGTACTTTGTAAACGCTACTCAATTACATTTGGTGGAAAATTATAAATATATATAAGAGGATTTTATGAAAAAGATTATTTCT
>JAKSTH010000216.1 GCA_024402655.1 Treponema sp.
TGGAGTGGGACGAACAGTGGAAGAATATGGACGAGCCTTCTGGACGCGCTATTAGTGGCGTACATGATGCTGCATATGGAAAATAGAGTGTGCGAGTTTGCGAAGCAAACTCGGTAAGCACGCCTGCGTGCGACCAATCGCAGGCGTTCACGAGAAAGCTTACTAAAATTTACAAACGGCTGAAAATATGGTTTTGTATTTTCAGCCGTTTTTTTTACCATCCAACATAAATCTTATAAGAAACCACAGATTCTGTAGGCAGCAGTTTTACAGTGAAACCTTTACCTTCAAAGTATTTTATAACTTCATCTATGTAAAAGTTTTTGGTTCCACTGTGGTGACAATAACTGTTTTCGCCAATATGTTTTTTAATTTCTATACCTTTGTTAATCTGTTCAATCTGCAGTTTTGTGGCTTGTATGAGCTTTTCAAACTTGGCTTCATGAATTGTTTGATTTTTCTTCTCTTCGATACTGTTCACTTTTTCTCTCCAAACTTACATTACAATTTCCAAAAACTGTTCCGGTGTGATAGCTGGAACTGTTGAGTTCTTAAAATCTTTCACATTTCTTGTGATGATATAATTCAAAGAAAGATTCTGGGCGCATTGAATCTGGAGGCAGTCTTCTAAATCATTATAAAGTTCGTTTGTTAAAAAGGATTTTATATCATCTTTATTTTCTTCGATGATTTCTGATCTGTTTAGCAGAAGTTGAATCAGTTTTTTCTTTTCTTCCAGTGGAAATTTGTTACCTACCAAATAGTACATATCACATATAGAATGAACTGTTAAAAAGCTTCTGATATTTCCGAACCAGCATAAACTTAAAACTTTCTTGCTGTTTTCGTAAAATTGTTCCCGTTTAAGAAACCAGTCTAAAAGAATATTTGTATCAATAAGTACTTCCATTTATTTACCTTTTTTTATTACGACAGATTTTACTTTAGATGCTTGGCAGAAAGGTATGACTTCTTTTCTGTTTCAAAATCCAGACCTTCGCCCTTTCCGCTAAAAAACTCGAACGCATCTTGTGCTTCTTTATCTGAAAGATTTTCCAGTTCAGTATACAACTGATTTTTCTGACTGAGGACTTCTATTTTGTGGGCAAGTTTTTGAAGCAGGGATAATGATTCTGTATAGGTCAGGCGAGGAATATATGAAACCATAGTTTTGTAATAGTAGTTATCGCTTTCCAAATTACCCTGTGAGCTAGTATATGATGGGGTAGGAGAAGCTACATAATTATGTTCTCCAAAATCCTGCTTAATCCGGTATTCAAATGAATCAGAAGAATTATTTGCAGGAATTTCTTTATCTGCAATTTTATTTTCCAAAATAACATCGTAAGGTACTTTGTAGAGCTTGCATAAAGCTATTACAGATTTTATTCCTGGGTCTACATCCCCATTTTCATATTTTGCATACATCTGCCGTGAAATATTCAGATATTTTGCAATGAAACTTTGTGAATAATGGTTCAGTTCCCGTAAATATAAAAGTGTTTCTTTCATAATATAAAGATAGTATTAAATCTGTTATGAGTCAAATATATTTACATAAGTTGTAAAATAATATTACCTTGTTACACTATATTAAAAAGATGAAAAGCAAATATGACCCTAGAAATTTATTCTATTCAAACCAATTTTCTACATGGAGTGGGAATTCCCGGCAGATAGGTTCAAAGTCTTTTGTGTTTCGGGTTACAAGAATCAGGTTGTTTGCTAAGGCTGTAGCGGCAATCTGGGCGTCTACAATTGGAACTGGAGTACCTTTGTTTTTCATCCTTATAAAAATAGCGGCTTGTAATGAAGCACAATGTTCGTCATATGGAATTACAGGGAAATTTGTTTGAATATAATCTAAGTATTCTGTAGAAAGAACATCTTTCTTTTTTCCTTCAGGGAGAATACCAATTCCTCTTAAAGTTTCATACCAGACGGATGCGCTGATTACGGAAAACTTACATTTTGAATCCATAATGGTTAATACTTTTTCAGATGGATCAGGTTTTGTTGGTTCAGAAATAATATTTGTATCCAGTAAGTATATATGTTTTATAGCCATGGGTTACTCCTTTCATCAAATTCTTTTCTATCTTCCTGATGTAGTCTTTCTAAAGTATCTGCAAATTCATTATCAAGTATATCTTTGTTCTTGAGCCTCCATTTTTTTACCTGCTCCACAAAACTAGGCTTGTGCAATTCCTGGTAATCATCATTCAATTTATTGAACATTTTAAGGCTGATGATTACAGCAGTTGTAGTACCGTGCTTTGTGATTTCTACAACTTCGCCATTTTCTGCCATTGTTACGTATTCACTGAATTTTGCTTTGACATCGTAAAGTGGTGCTGTCATAGTAATCTCCTCCAAACTAAAAAAATAGTCATTATATAGTTATATAATATGACTATATAATGACTATGTCAAGTGAAAATATCTGAC
>JAKSTH010000217.1 GCA_024402655.1 Treponema sp.
ATTTTGAAGGCGACTATCCTGTAAAATTTATGGTAAACTCGGCTCCAGAACGTATTCGCGGGGCAATGTTTCAGATTACTGGCAAAAAAAATACACAGCCAAATTATGTAGTTGCATTTAATGCTCCCAAAATAGCAGGAACAGTCCACGAAGCTGATACACATCACATTTATATTGGAAAAAATCACTGGGAATTTAGTGGAGATTATAATAATTTAACACCAGTGTCTGTTGAGTCAGGCTGTTCTCTTTCTAAAACTAAGCCTTCTCCTCTTTATGATTTAGATGATAATGATTCTACATTCAACTCTTTAGCTTCAGAAGGTTATGTTCCATTGTATTTTATCAGCAATGAAATAATGGATGATTCATCAAGAGTTGTTACATACAAACTTTCTATTATCGATGATTATGGTTTATCTACAAATACAGTTATTTCAAATGTACCATATAAACTTCAACCACCAGAATTCTCTTCTTTAAACGATGCTTCAACTTATCCTGCAGAAGAAGAATCTGAAGAATTTAAATTTGTAATTAATCATGAAGGGCATACTTTCTATATTGATGAAGAAGGAAAAGAACAAAAGGGTGCTACTTGTAAAAATCCAGTAATGATAAATTATGTGGTAAAACAGAACGGTACTGTTTTTAAAACAGGTGTAAAACAAGCTCCAGTTACAATCAGTCTTCCTTCTGCTATCGGCTACACTGTAGAAGCTTATGCCTATAGCGATGGGGTTATTGATAGTGTTAAGAATACTTCAAGTCAATTTGGAGTAAGCCGCAGTAATATTTATTATGTTTCACAAAATGCAGAAGATGGTGGTACAGGTTCTAAGGCAAAACCTTATAAGACAATTGAACAGTGTTTTGATACGATTTACCAGCAGTATAATGATTTCCACCAGGATGATGATCCTGATGAAATTTACTCTTACACAATTAATTTACTTTCAGATATTTCGGCACAGGGAGATGCAACATTCTTTATTCCTGCAGGTGATGGAAATAATTACAATTATATTAAGAATACCATTGTAACTGTTCAAGGTTATGGTGGTGTAAGAAAGATTAGAAATATTTATGATAATATTAACGGAGATAGTTATTCTGCTATTTTTGTCGGTGAGTCATTACCTGAAATGACCTTAATAATAAAGAATCTTGAAGTTACAAGTGAAAATGGATACGGACTTGAACTAAATTCTGGTAATAGAGTTGATGTTCAATTAGAAAATGTAACAGTAAAAGATTGTAATAAATATGGCAGTTGTTCTGGAATCTATTTTAATACTACTGGAAAGCTTACATTAAGTAATTGTACTGTTATTAATAATACTTGTAATTATAGTAGTTATGATTTGGAAAAAGGTGCCGGAATTTTTGTTAACCAAGGTTCAATTGCTATTAAAAACAAAGTAATTATTAAAGACAACATTTGGATTGATGATAGTGCTGATAAGCGGCATCCTTCCAACTTATATCTCACTAAAAATGATGAAATTCAAAAAGTTATCCAAATTGAAGAACCACTTACTAAAGGAAGTGAAATTCATTTGAATACAGAAACTGAACCAACTGTTGATTCGCCTGTAATATTTACACAAGATTTTGCTAACAAAAATCCTTCATTAAAGCCTTATAGTGTATTCTTCTCCGATAAAAATTATACTGTTCGATTAAAAGATAATGAAGTAGTTTTAGCTAAGGGGGGATTTTCAATTGGCGAACCTTCTTCCACAAGTGTTGTACTAAGTTCTGAAAGTTTGACAACTTTCTCATTAAAGAGATCTGGAAATACTATTACATTTGTTGCAAAACTCAATGATCAATCTGATATTACATCGGAAGTAGACTGGAGTTTTAAATTAGTCATGAATGGTGATGATTTAAGTTCATTTATTAAGCAGGGAAATACTTCACAAACAAAAAATGTGGTTACTTTCATTAATACAAATAATCTTGTTGCAGGTAAGTATAATCTTTATGCTTTTGCAAAATATAAAGATAAGCAATATTCAACAATGGTAGAAGTAACCTTTACTGAATAGGAGAGAGAAATGAGTTTTTTTAAAAGATTTTATTGTTTAATAATATTTCTGCCATTTTTAATTGTGTCTTGTTCCAATTTATTAGACGGCAAAGAAAAAAAATATAATGGGGAATTTGGCAAGGTTACATGTAATATTTATTTACCACAGGAAAATCCCTCTGCCAGAACTGCATTTCCTTCTATTTCATTAAGTGATGCTTCTTTAAGGTACGAGGTTTCTGTTTTTAAGAAAGATGGTTCAGTTTTGTCAGATGCCATTGTTACAAGAATTCCTAATAAAAAAGCTTTTGAAATTTCTGGAATACCTTTAAATGTTGATTTTAAGCTGGAAGTCACAGTA
>JAKSTH010000218.1 GCA_024402655.1 Treponema sp.
CGGTTTTGAAAAGTCGTTTTTTTGCGGTAGGCCATTTCTTTAGCTGCGCTGTTTGAAAAATGATATTTTCTTTAATTTAAACCTACGCTTTTTTCACCACGTCTACAATGTGGCTGCCGGCTCCAAGAAGTTCTGGGCGGCGGCAGGTAGCAAGGTGAAATTTTATAAAAGACTGGAATTCTTCTTCTGTCATTTCGTTTAATTCCCGGCGAATGTAATCAGAAGGACCGTCGGCAGAAGCAATGTCTATTCTTGTAAAACCAGCTTTTTGATTCAAGCGGTCTATATCTTCCAGGCGCACATAATCATACAAATCTTCTTCTGTGCTAAGAACATGGAAATCTGGGGAAAGTCCACCTTTGTCTAAAACTTCACCAATTTTGTGTTCACGGAAACAGTAAGAAATTACGCTGTATTCATTCATTACATATGCCACAAGAATATAGCCGTCTTTTTTTGTAATACGGCGGGCTTCCTTCAAAGCTGTAACTTTATTTTCATCACCGTGAAGATGATACATTGGTCCAAAAACAAGAGTTATGTCAAAAGTTTCATCTGGTAAGAAATGAAGATTCATGGCATTACCCTGCCAGGTTTTAATATTTTCGTGCTTGTTTCTTAAAATTTCCAGATTGTGTTTTACAAGTTCTACTGCAGTTACATCGCAACCTTGATGGCACAATTCTACTGAATAACGGCCAGTTCCAGCTCCAATGTCTGCAATTTTTATATTCTGATTTTCAACTTTTTTTTCGGCTTTGATTTTTTCAATGCATTCTGATATGAGGGACAGAGTCGTTGTAAATTCAACTCTGCCGTGTCTTGTAGTAAGACGATGCTCTTCGTGAAATTTATTGTAGTATTTTTCCAGATTTGATTGAGTTGCCATTTAATTAAAATGCCTGGTCAACTTTTTTACACCAGTCAGACTTTTCATCATCAGAAAGGAAAGATGCTGTAAAACTGTTTTTTATAAGCTGTTTGATTTCATCCATTGTAAAATTCAATTCTTTATGACAAATCCACAATTCATCAATAAGAGTTGTTTTAAAGAAAACTGGATCATCGGTATTTACTGTAACCAGCATGCCTTTATCAAAGAAATTTCTGATTGGATGTTCACTAGCCTTTTTTACAACTGCTTTAGTAAAAGTGTTACTTGTTATACAAACTTCTACAGGAATCTGGCGTTCTTTAAGAGCGTCCATAAGTTTTTCATCCTGAATAGCTGTAATTCCGTGACCAATGCGCTGAGAATGAAGAATATCTATTGCATCCCAAATAGATTCAGGACCTACATCTTCACCAGCATGGGCAACAGCTTTATAACCTTCTTTAATTGCAAGTTCATATACATCTTTATATTCTGCAGCGGGACCTTTCTTTTCGGCACCACCAAGACCAATACCAATAATATCATCGCAAGGATACTGTTTTAGTAATTCATAATTATGAAGAGCATTTTCAATTCCGAATGTTCTTGAAACATCCATTAAAAGTTTAATAACAATACCAGTTTCTTCTTTGATTGCTGCAATGTTTTTATGGAAAATTTCTACCATCTTTCCATAATCAAAACCTTTTTTAAGGAAAGCTGTTGGTGCAAAAAATGCTTCACAATAAGAAACACCATTTTTTACAAGATAGTTTTTCAAATCATCAAAAACTAAATCAAAATCCTGTTCACAAGTAACTAAATCCTGAACTTTAAGGAAAGACTGAATAAATCCATTTAAATCTTCATATGCAAAAAGGCTGTCCTGATCTTCTTTACTCATAGCTGTACCAAAACGTTTTTTATACAACTTTTTAACTGAGTCCAAAGTAATAACAGCTTCAATATGAATATGAATTTCGGCTTTGGGAATATTAGTTATAATGTTTTTAAATTCTGACTTATTCACAATCTTCTCCAAGAGAATATTACTTCTCTATATAGATTATCGGCAAAAACACATTTGAACTTTAGTAAAATCTCACTACAAAAAAATTACTAGAGACTTGTTCGTTCATCAATTCCCATCATAATGTTCATACACTGAACGGCAGCACCAGATGCACCTTTACCAAGATTGTCAAAGCGAGTTGTAATCATAATGCGGTCATCGTTTCCGTAAACAAAAACCTGCATATTGTTTGTTCCAGCCAGAGTATTTGCAGGAATAAATTGTTCTGGTAAAACACCTTCTCCCATAAGTGGTGCAACCTGTACAAAATTGCATCTTTCATAATGAGCGGCAAACATTTCCTGAACATCTTTTGGTGTAACTTTTTTATTCAAAAGTCTTGAGTGAAGTCCAACAGTAACTGTCATTCCCTGGAAATAATCACAAACATAAGGATTAAAAATTGGTTCAAA
>JAKSTH010000219.1 GCA_024402655.1 Treponema sp.
ATTGTAAATTTAAATCTATTATAAAATCATGAAAGAAATAATTAAATATTTACGTCAGCTTAATTCATTTACTCAGGATGAGGCTGCGACAAAACTTGGAATTACACGTCAGTCCTATATTAAGTATGAAAATGGAAGTGTTACTCCTTCTGAAAAAATGATTGAAAAGATGGCGGTGCTTTACAAAGTTTCAACTGATTACATTCACGAAAATAAACTGCCTCAGCCTGGAAAAAGTGAGGTTTCCTACCAGATTAATCATAGCAATGCAGGTTTTGTTAAAGAGGAGACTCCTACATATTCTGCGTTTAGTGGAAAAACTTATGATGCCTGGTTTGATGGAAATACTATTCGGATTAATGATGCGAATTTTAAGTTTACAAAAGGTCAGCGATTTAAAATTATTGTTGAAGATGAAGAAGAAACTCTAAAACGTAAAAAAGAAGCGTGGGAAAATATTAAAAAAATTATTCGGGAAAACGTTAAACCATATCCAAAAGGACCAGATGAAGATCCTTTTTATAAAGAAGCATTAATGGAGGCATTAGATGAAAAATATAACTCCATTAATTGATTCCAATATATTTCTTGATGTGTTTCTATGCCGCGTAGATTTTATGGAAGAATCTTCAAAAGTTTTGGATTATTGCATGAATCTGGAAAACCGCTGCTTAATTTCTGCTCATTCTATTACAAATATGTATTATATCATGCGAAAAGAAATTAAAGATGATTTACGTAGAGAGATACTTTTGTCTTTGTTTGATTTTTTTGAAATTGTTTCTGTAGATGAAAAAAAGCTTCGTACCGCCCTTCTTCGCAGCGATTTTAAAGACTTTGAAGATTGTCTCCAAAACGAATGTGCTGTTGAAGAAAAAGCCGACTGCATTATCACAAGAAACAAAAAAGACTATGAAGGCGCCGATGTAAAAGTTTATACGCCTGGAGAATTTATTGAATATTATTCCAAAAGCCATTGAGCAATATCAATAATTTTTATTCCTTCATACTGGGATTCTTCGTGTTTTGTACGTGCCAGAAGAATTTTGGGATAAGCATCTTTTACGGAAAGAAGAGGTCTGATTTCACGATTGAAGGTTTCAGGTCTTGAAATATCATCGCTTACTTGAAAATAGGTATTGCTTCCGTTTTTTATTGCTACAAAATCAATTTCCTTGTCATAAAGATTTCCTATATAGACTTCATATCCTCGGCGCAACAGTTCCAAGGCTACAATATTTTCGTAAATGTGACCATAATCTGCATTTTTTGTACCAAGAATTGCATAACGAAGTCCGATATCAGCAAGGTAATATTTTTTATCAGTCTCGAGATATTTTTTTCCTTTTATGTCATAACGTTTGATTGGATAAAACAGAAAACTTTTGCAAAGATAATCAATATAAGATCCACAGGTTTTATCGTTTGTCTTGTAGGTATTTGATGTGAGACTGTTTGCAACATTGCGGATTGAAGTTTGACTTCCAATATTGTCCATCAGAAAATCAACAATCATATTAAGAAGGTTTTCATTTTCGATTCTGTATTTATCAACAATATCCTTTGTAACTGTTGTACGCACAATTCCTGTAAGATATTGTCTGGCATCTTCGGGATTTTTGTACAGATATGAACCTGACATTCCACCTTGCGTAACATAGCTGTCGAAAGCTTCTTCAGGTTTGTCATGGAACGAATAATATTTTACATATTCAACAAACGAAAACGGAAAGATGGGGATTTCAAAAACTCTTCCGCCGAATAAAGTTGCAAGGTCGCTTGAAAGCAAAAATGCATTTGATCCTGTCAGATAAATATCAAAACGCTCTTCTTCATGCAGACTGTTGATTGTTTTTTCGAAGTTTTTGCACATCTGAATTTCATCAATCAATAGTAGATTATCTTTATTTTGGTCAAAATTAGAATTTGCATACGCATATAGTTCTTCTGAATTTTGAAGGTGCTGAAACTTTTTAAGGTTCAGATTTATATGAATACAGTTCGCATTTTTATTTATTTTTTGAATTTGCGAAATGAATTCATCCATTAATTTTGATTTTCCGGAACGGCGGATTCCTGTGATTACTTTTATGTCTGGTGTTCCCACAACATTCAAAAGTTTTTGAAGATATAAATTTCGTTCGATAAGTTTCATTTATATTATCTTACTTTATTTCGCATAAATAAGCAATTTTTATTTTTGCGAAATAAAAATAATTGTCACTAAGTTTAAAATCCATGTTACAATAAACTTATGTTGACAAGAAATTTAAGAATGATTAGACTCAGCACTCAGCACTCAGCACTCAGCACTCAGCACTCAGCACTCAGCACTCAGC
>JAKSTH010000022.1 GCA_024402655.1 Treponema sp.
ACAATTCAAATTGATTGTTGTTGGAATAATCACAAATATACAGTTTTTGGAAGAAGAACCAAAGGTGGAGAGTTTTCTCAAGAACCTTTATTTGAATGTGATACTTATAAAGAATTAGTGAAATGGTTCAACGAACCTTGGGAGGACTAAGAATGCTTTTAGTTACTGAAGGTAGAGGAAGAATCAATCAACTTGGTTTTGATAAGAAAACTTCCGAATATGTGTTTATCCACAGGGGTAAGGAAATCTGGAGGGAAAAAGGTGACAATAGTTTGCTTGATTATTTTAATAATCTACGTGCGACGTATTCGTGCATCGATGAAGAAGCAGTGAATAAATTCCCAATTTGGAATAAGTACGTGAAGGATTGCGATAAATATGAATAAAGACTTTATTGAAAAATAATATGTGTTAAATTCAAATTATTGAGTTTAAAATAATATTATGCCTAAAATAACTATCGAAAAACTTAATGTAATTTATAAGACTAAAAAAAGTGGTAGTATAAATGTTTTTGAGAATCTTAACGTTGAGTTTGAGAGTGGAAAAATAAATAGTATTTTAGGTCAATCCGGCTGTGGTAAAACAACATTGCTTAATTCAATTGCAGGGATAATTGATTTTGATGGGAAAATTTTTTTCGATAATTGTGATTCTACAAATATAGCACTTAAAGATAGAAATATTTCGTTAGTTTCTCAAAAATATGTTTTATATCCCGCCTTTTCTGTTTTTGAAAATATCGCCTTTCCACTTAAAATGATAGGTGCTTCAAAAGAAGAAATTATTAAACGTGTGAAAGATATAGCAAAAGAATTAGAATTAGATCTTTTCCTTAATAGAAAACCAAAAGAGTTATCTGGAGGGCAACAACAACGTGTCGCAATAGCGAGAGCTCTTGTTAAAAATCCATCGATCCTTTTATTAGATGAGCCTTTATCAAATGTTGACGATAAACAAAGAGTTGAATTAAGAACATTAATCAAGTCTCTTATCAAGAAAATTGGATGCACAGCAATTTATGTAACTCATGATTTTTATGAGGCAATGAGCATTTCGGATAAAATTTATATAATAAATGATAAAAATATAGTATTTAGTGGTTCCCCTAGTGAGGTATATAACTCTAAAAACGATTATGTTAAGTCTTTAATTAGCGAGAGTTTCGATGAGTCTATTTTCTACAATAAATTTAATTAAAATTAAGAAAAAACAACGAAATTATATATTTTTGTGCGTTTTATTTTTTATGTTTTCTTTTAGTTTGTGCGTTTTACTTTTGCATTTTGCAACATATAAAAATCACTTATGGACTATTATTGCTAATTCAATAATTACAATATTTTTTGGCTGGATAATTTTAATTTTAATCATCGGAAAAGTGATTCCAAATTTTAATTACATTAGATTTATTGAAAGGAAAATCCCTTTAACTCACATTAGAATGTCGGGGGTTGTAATAAGTGTTGAAAAACAAGAAACGGTAGCAAAGGATATTGTTTGTACACCAATAATTCTTCAAGGGGGGAGAAAAATATATTGGTGTGATGAATTTGCAAATTGTTCAATTCAACAAGGAGATAAATTACAATTTTTATTAATTGATAATTTTATTGATTCTTATGAAAAGAAGTAGTCAATTTAAAAAAAGTTTTCCATATTTAATTATTTTTTCAATAATCTCGATTATTTTTTGGATTTGGCTTGTAGGCATGTTTGTAAAACCTAGTAGAGCACAAAAATTGAATATTTTTGTTGGTACTAAGACTGCAAATATTTCATTAATTGAAGAGCGCGTTAATATTAATGATTATAATAATTTGCTTATGATTGATTTTAAAAATATTCCAACTGATAATATGCTAATGATGTATTATACATCAGTTGGCCAATCTGAGTGCGACATATTCATAATTAAAGATAATGATTTTAATGACAAGTTTAATGAATTCTATAATTGCTTTTTGCCTTTAAATAATCGACTTGAGATTAACGAAATGAATAATTCATATATAGAAAAAGAAGGAAGCATATTAGGAGTTAAAATGGATGATAATTTATTTGTTGATTCATCAAATTATTATTTATTTGTGTCTAAACAATCACCACATATTAAATCAAATTCTACTGGAAGTACGGATAATTATTTGTTTAAAATTATTCAGGACCTTATTTAAATGAAAAACAAAAAAGCTGCTCAAGATTTTACAAAGAATAATCTTCCCAAAAACAGAAAGGAAGTATTTAAAACCTGCTATAAATTATTTTTTAAAAAAATATTACTCATTGGTTTTCTTTTGCTTCTTTTTTCTTTGCCTTTACTTATAACGTCTTTTGTTTGTGATTATTTAAGCATAGGACTTAAAGAACTTTATTTATCATCATCTTTAACTCAAACTGAATATCAAAAAAATTTGTTTTGGTTGAGAATGATTGGCTCTTGTATCGGGATCATTGGTGTAATTATTTTAGCGATAGGCATTAGCGGTGCAATGAGAGTAATTAGACAAATGGTATGGGATGAGCCAATTTTTTTGATTAGTGATTTTTTTGAGGGTATTAGACAAAATTTTAAAACTTATTTAATTATTGGGCTTTTTATGGGGTTAATAAATATTTATAACATTTTTGTGTTCTCAGTTGATTTAAATATAGTTATTTTGCAATATGTTCCCATTGGAATACAAATAACATTCCTATTTCCTATTTTTATGTATGTTTCTTCTCTGTCTATTGTTTACAAAAATTCATTTAAAGGAATGCTAAAAAATGGCTTTATTTTTACTATAAAGAAATTCCCATTAACTTTAGTTTTTTCTTTCTTTCTTTGTTGTTTTTTAAGTGCCCATTTAATTTCTTATATTGTAATTAAATATGCTATTTTAATAATTTCTACAATATTTGTATTACCGTTATTCATTATTCTTTGGGTACTTTTTTCCTTCAGTGTTTTTGATAAATATATTAACAATGTTAATCATCCAGAAATATACGAAAAAGGTATTTACAAAATATAGAAAAAAGATAATATTACTGAAGTATTTATGATTAAAGATTTTAATGATTATGTAAAAATTGATACAAAAAGCAATACCTTATTATTAAAAAGAATTGATAATAGGTTAGCACTTTTATATTTTGGTAAAAAAATTAAGGATAAAGATAACTATGATTTTTTAATTCCAAATAAAATTGATGGTTTTTTTGGCTCGAACGACGACTATAAAAACGCACTTAGTATTTTTTCTTTTAATGGAGAAGGTTCAAATAAAGAATCTTTAGTTTTATTGTCTAAGCAAGACGGAACTTTTGTGTCTCGATTTAATTTGGTCGATATAAGTTTTGTAAAGACTATTTCTTCTCCATTACCATTAACTAGAAATAAAGAAGAAACCATAATGATAACTTATGTTGATGAAGTTACAAATGCGACTGTTTATCAATATTTTTCCACTTTTGAAGATAGCGATATTATTGCAACTCACCTTGAAGTAAAAAACACTGGTGATGATGTCGTTTATGTTAAAAAATTATTTTCTCTACAGTTAGATTTCCCTGGTGATTCTGCAGAAATTACCTCATTTGATGGCACATGGAATTACGAGAGAATTTGTCATAAAACGACCTTAAATTCCGGAAGGTTTGAAATCGATAGTAAATTAGGTTTTTCTTCAGCAACACACAATCCATATTTAATGGCCAAAATACACAATAAATTTCTCGGCATTAATTTGATATGGTCAGGTAACCATAAAGAAATTGTCGAGATATCTCCTTACCATAGAATTAGAGTTCAGAACGGACTTAATGATTATTCTTTCAATTATAGACTTAATCCATCTGAAAAAATCTGTTCTCCTGAAAGTATTTTTGCTGTAAAAGAAACAGAACAAGACTTAAGTATTGAGATGCAAGAGTTTGCTCAAAATCACATAATTAATCCAAAATTTGCATATAAAGATAAACCAATTTTGATTAACAATTGGGAAGGCACATATTTTGATTTTAACAGCGAAAAATTAAAGAATATCATTGATTGCGCTTCAAAATGTGGCATTGAAATGTTTGTGTTAGATGATGGCTGGTTCGGTAGTAGAAACAATGATGAATCCGGATTAGGTGATTGGGAAGATAATGTTGAGAAAACAGGAGGTCTTAGTAAACTTTCTGAATATATTCATTCGCTTGGCATGAAATTTGGCTTGTGGGTTGAACCTGAAATGATTCAAGTTAATTCTAGCTTGTATAGGAATCATCCTGATTTTGCCATGAAGATTGATCAAGTGAAACCTGTTGAAAGAAGAAATCAACTTTGTATAGATTTATGTAATGCTGAAGCTAGAAAATATTTAACAAAAAAACTTATTGATTTATTTAAAGCAAACAAAGTTGATTATGTTAAATGGGATTGTAATCGTTCAATGATTGATATTTATTCGAATTCTATTAGTTATCAAGGAAATTATTTTTATGATTACTTTGTAAATTTATATTCGATGGTAGATGAAATTACAAAAGCGATTCCAAATGTACTATTTGAATCCTGCGCTTCTGGTGGTAATCGTTATGATTTAGGTATGATGTATTACATGCCACAGAATTGGGCATCAGATAACACAAATGCATATCAT
The DNA here is from genome assembly GCA_024402655.1 of Treponema sp. Lineage (GTDB taxonomy): Bacteria > Spirochaetota > Spirochaetia > Treponematales > Treponemataceae > Treponema_D. The sequence goes on from JAKSTH010000022.1 coordinate 4,632, forward strand.
AGACTATTTATTGAAGAAGGGACACTTGCTTGTTATCCAGTATCTTCATTTGGATCACATATTAATAATAATATTTATTCTCACCCTAAAGTTTCATTAGAATCAAAATTTAATGTTTGCGCAATTGGCGCATTTGGTTATGAACTTGATTTGACAAAATTAAGTGATAGTGAAATTGAAATTATAAAAAAACAAATAATTTATTTTAAAAATCATAGAAAATTATTTCAGTATGGCGATTACTACAAAATAGGTGAAAGTTTTGTAAAATCAAATTGTGGTGGCTGGTGTTTGGTTTCAAAAAATAAGGACGAGGCGATTGCTGTAATAATTGACAAAGAAATTACTGGGAGTGTACATAATAGACCAACTTTTCATTTTGAAGGTTTAGATCCAAACGCTTTATACTTGGTTGAAATGCGCGCACAAAATAATTTAAAAGATGGTGCCTTTATTAAACCATTTAAAGCATTTGGCGATGTACTTATGCTTGGCGATATTGAATTTGATACACTAAAATGGACTGAAAGAGACTTTGAATCAGTTTCTTCCTTTTTTGCATCAAGAATGTTTTACATTAAAAAAATTAAGCAGATTTAATTTTGAGTTTGAAATATTGCGAACTTAAACTGAAAATATTATTTTTTATTATGCTTATATTTTAATGGAGTTGTTTTGTAGTATTTTTTAAAAGTTCTATAGAAGTATGTAGGCGATAAAAAATTAGTTTTTTCTGCAATTTCATTTACAGAAAAATTTGTGGTTTGTAAAAGAAGACATGCTGCTTCTAAACGTTTTTCTAAAAGAAATTGTGTAAAGGTTTTATTATAATTATCTTTAATTAATCTTGATAATTGTCTTGTACTTAGAAATAATTTTTTAGCGATTTTTTGAATATTTATATTATTTAAAAATTCAGAACACATTATTGTTTCGAAATTAATAAGCCTATTTTGGTAAAAAATTTCTTTTTTAGATGCAGTAATTTTATTAGACTTTTCTTGATCAATGATTTCATAAATAATACATTGAATAAGCGATTGTAGTTGATTTCCTTCTGATAGCACGTTTGATTTAGACAATCCATTTATTTTTTTGATGCATTCACTAACTAATGGTGTTGTTTCGAATGTGGTTATTTTTTTTGAATTAAATGGTTTGATCTGATTTCCTTTTTCATTAGTAAAAGTAAGAGCTATAACAACTGTATTGTTCGATGAAAAAGCATAATGTGATAATAGTGGTGGAATACAAAGGACACAATTTTTGAAATTTTTAATTCCTGATTTGGTATATATGTTTATCGATTGCTGCTCATTTAAAAGAAATAATTCATAGTAAACATGATAATGAATATATTTAAAGGCATCTGCTTCTAAATCAATAAGGGCATTTGCTGTATTTGATATTGATAAGATTATTTTTGCTTTCTTTCCTTCAATAACTGTTTTAAACTCATAATACAATCCTGTCGCAATAGCCATATATACTTATATCTTTCTATTTACTAATTATATCTTTATTTTTTTAAATTACATCTTCTAATTAAAAAAAGTGAACAAAAAAGACATAAATATTATAAAATGTCATCCTTCTATATTGTTTGTTAATTCTAAAGAATTTATAATACACATATGAAAAGCGCTTACAAGCATAGATTTATTAACTTCATTAGAAAGTTTTGCTTTTGCTTAACCCCTTTTGCTTTATTGCCTATTAAGACAAACATCATTGAAACAAAAGCTGTAAGTGATTATTTATCAGGCAATATTAAAATCACAATAGTCAATAAAGGATATGGAACGGATTGGCTTCATATCATAGCCGATTCTTATACTGAACAATTTCCGGGATGTTCTATTCAAATTTCAGAAACAACTGAAGAAACTGCAGTTGCGGCTAAAATTAAGACAACCGCTAATGATAGCGATCTCGTAATTAGTGTAAGCAATTTTTTTAACGAACAATATGAAGGTTATTTAGTCGATTTAACTGATGTTTATAATTCTGTTCAAGATGGTTATGACAAACCGTTAAAGGAGAGAATGAATAAAACGGTCAGAGAATTTTATGAGGACAAGAATAATAATTTTTATCAAATACCTTGGATATTTGGTAAATATGGAATGATTTGCAATAAAACTGTTGTAAATGAAACTCTTGGAAATAATGTTGAATTTCCTCGTACAACGAATGAGCTCATTTCATTTTGCCAAAATTTAAAAGACCACGGTGTTTATCCATTTAGTATGTCAACTTCTGTTCCATATTGGCAAGGTTTGATGGTTTCTTTGTATTACCAATATCAAGGGGCAGAAGAATATAACAATTTTTACAAAGGTTACTATAAAAAAGATGGCAATTATCAAATGGCAACCGAAGAAAACTATGAAGAATATTTAAGATCTCAAAAAGGCGTGAAAAAGGCAGCAGATATTGTTTATGACCTTGTTCAAACTAAAAAATTTACTCATCCAAAAAGCGATTATATGAATTTTATGGAATCTCAAGCTGCTTTTTGTGGTTTGGGGTATGGTGATGACAAAACAAAATGTGCACTAATGTGTAATGGTTCCTGGTTCGCACAGGAATGTTCTAACTACATGCAATTATCCGGCGATGAAATTATATTTTTAACAAATCCAGTTATATCATCTGTTGTTGAAAGATTAGACAATAAAAATCTTACTGATTCAGAGTTATCAAATATTATTAAAAGTATAGATAATGGTGCAACTAGTTACCCTGGTTTATCGGAGCACGATTTTAATTGGATTAAATCTGCAAGATATAGCTCTACATGTTCTGCCTCTCAACATTCAATCGTAATTCCGAAAATTAAAAAAGGAGAGAGTAAAGTTGATTTAACAAAACAATTCCTTAATTACATGTTTAGTTTAGAAGGACAGGAATTGTTTTCATACCGTATGAATGGATTGAACATGCCTTTTGGGTATAATCCTTTAGGATTATATGATTCTTTTGAAAATTCAATTTTGGAATCAATGGGAAATATTGATGACTACACAATGATTTCGGAAGGAAAAAATTCTCCACTCTGCTACGTTGGGGGACTTGATATTATTGTAGGATATTATGAAGGTGACGCATTTAATAATACAAGGAATCCACAACAATATGTAGATTTTTGCGTAGAGAGGTCTTTAACTACTAAAGCCAAAGTTTTACCTTTGATAGTTGAAGAAGATTTTTCTATTAATTATAGGATTGGAACAACGCTAACAATCTTGCTATCGTGCATGGGAGGCTTTTTACTGATATTTATCGCTTTTGTTTTTACATATCCTATTATAAATAAGAAGAAATTATTAAAAATTAAAAAACTGGAGGAAATATATGAAAAAAAATAAGTTCAAAAGTATTTTAGTATCCACAATGGCTTTTCTAAGCGTTGGAATGATTACATCTTGTGGCGATGGTGGTGGAAGTACTGAACCAACACCAACTCCAATTAGTAATCCAAATTACATTATTGATGTTAGTAGTTTTTCACTTAACCCAGCAGAGGTTGGTGAATTATATACAGTTCCTCTTCCACAAGTAATTGATCGCTCTGGTTCTATTACAGATTCTTTTAAAGTAAAAGTTAAGTCTGCTACTTTTCAAGACGGCTCAACAGAACTTGTTGTTGCTAACAAATTTACTCCTAAAAAAATTGGCGAATGGACACTTGTTTTTACTTGCAACAATGATGATGTTAAAGAATCATCTACTATTATGATGTGTGAAGACACAGTTGCACCAGCAATTGATGCAAGCAATGTTTCAAATTTCTTATTTTTATCAGACACAAATTATGCACCATCGATTATTGCTAAAGATGCAGGTGGAGTTGACGAAAGTTCTAAGAAATTAGTTATCAAAAATTCAAAAGACCAAGAAGTTTCTATTAACAACGGAATTATTAATTTCACTGAAGAAGGAAAACACACATTTAATTTTGAAGTTAAAGATATTACAGGTAATGTCGCTACATTGAAAAAAGAAATATATGTTACAGCTCAAGAAAAAATTGATGGCAGAGTAACTTATTTTGATGAGAATACCTATGACATGCAAATAATTAAGTCAAGTGATAGAGATTTACCTACATTAGGTTGGGAAACATCTTTTAAAGATCCTGATGGGAATCCAACGATAAAAATTACACCGAAAACAGATACACAATATATTGACTTTGGTGTTATAAGTGCAATTAAAGATTGGTCTCAATACGATTATTTTAGTGTTTGGGTTTATAATCCAACAGAATATTTCTTGGCATTTGGACTAGTAGGATTAGCTGACTCAGATTCCTATATTTTGAATCCTAATTCTTGGAATTATATCTGCAGAAGTTCAAAGACAAATGACCTTCTTGATACCGCAAAAAATGCACATAAATGCAATGATATTAATCAAGTTATATGTCGTATATATGATAGATTTGTCATGGACGGAAAAGAAATCATGGAAACACTAAAACCAAGTGATACCTTTTATATTAGTAATATTTCATTAACAAAGAAAAATGATTCTAATATTGTTTATTCACTTGGTGAAAAGAACGCAACAAGTAATATTTCTGTTCACCAAAAATATATGGAATACACTTGGGAAACAACCGATGAATTCAAATTCCCTGGTGAAAGTTTTTCAACAAAATTTACATTAGTAAATACTATTAATTCATTTAATGTGGCTCTTACTGATCCAACTAACTTGAATATCAATAATCCAAGATATTTACTAAACATTTATAATCCAAATGATTATGACATTATCATCATAGATTGCCCTTGCGATGCTCAAACTCAAAGAGGTGCTGGATCGTGTGATAATTACTCCACAATAATTAGAGCAAAAGAAACTGGCAAAGTTTTAGTTCAATGTGATACCTCGGTTCAAACAAATTATGCATATTTGATGGCTCTTAAACTTGATGGTTCAAAGGTACAGGATGGTTTCTCAATTTATTTTGGAAACGTGTATACTTCCGATAACTATAATGAGCAATCTAGTTTATATGTTGAAAATTGGAACGAAACATACGGAGACCCAGATATTTGGTCAAAATATAGAAATTTGAATAAATAATTTGAATTAAGGAAGATAGAAATATGGAGTCAAGCTACAAAATGCCTAAATCAATGAGAAAAGGGACTACTCTTTTCATTGTTTTAATGCTTGCTATTCCAGTTTTGTGGTTTGTCATTTTTTACGTTATTGTTAACTTTAATTCTATTATCATGTCTTTTAAGGTTGTTGATGGAGTAAGCGATGCTGGTACCATCCAATATAAATGGGGATTTGATAATTTTTTACAATTATTTACTGAATTAGATGCAAAAGATGGTGATATGTTGATTGCTTTAAAAAATTCAATAAAATATTTTGCTTTAAATCTTTTTATTATTATTCCTGCATCGTATTTAGTTTCTTACTTTTTATACAAAAAAATCTTTGGCTATAAATTTTTTAGAGTTTTGTTTTATACCCCCTCAATTATCTCGGCTGTTGCGATGGTAATTATCTTTAAAAATATGGTTGGCGGATATGGTCCGTTATATGTATTTTGCAGGGATGTTCTACATTTTGAATTACCTGCACTTTTAACCAATTCTAAGACTGCTACAAATACAATTTTAGTTTATTGCTTTTGGACTGGATTTGGTGTGAACATTATCTTATATCAAGGCGCTATGTCTAGAATTCCTTCCGAAATAATGGAACAATCAAAGATTGATGGATTGCCTTGGTATAAAGAACTTTTCAAAGTTATTACACCTATGATTTGGCCAACATTATCAACAACTATTGTACTTGCGATTACAGGGATATTTACATCTACAGGTCCAATTTTGCTTTTTGGTACAGGTGGTGCTTATGAAACTTATTCAATAAGTTACTTTATCTTCAGTCAAGTTTATGATTCTGGAATTTATAATTATCCAGCAGCAATTGGCGTTTTCTTTACACTTTATAGCATCCCAGTTGTTTTTGGAATTAGGTTCATTATGAATAAATTTGACTCGAAAGTAGAATATTAGGAAGTGCATGGTATGAGAAAAATTTTACAAAAAAGAACTAAATTTGATCGAATTGCATTTGTTATTGTTTTCATTTTATTTTTAATATACGCATTATCGTTACTCTATCCATTTTTTTGGACAATTATTACGTCTTTTAAAGATGAAAGTGATTATCTTGGAAATAGATTATCTTTTCCTACAAAATGGATTTTTACTAATTATTCAGATGCTTTTGTTGCTCTTTCCGCAAAGAACACTGGATTAGGAAAAATGATATGGAATTCTGTTTGGTATGCGTTTGGTGGTACAGCAATTACGGTATTGGTTTCTGCAATGAGTGCCTATGTAGTTGCAAAGTATAAATTTATTGGTAGAAAAACATTTTACGTTATTTCTCTTATTACTATGATGTTGCCAATTGTTGGAGCTATTCCATCTCAATATCAAGTTTATGAAAATTTAAATATCTTAAATAACCCATTATTTTTGATTACTTTTGCTAATGGCATGGGTTTTAATTTTTTAATTTTATTTGGGTATTTTTCGTCTTTACCTTGGGATTATGTTGAATCAGCAAGTATTGATGGAGCAGGACACTTTAGGATATTTTTTAGAATTATGTTGCCTCAGGCAGCCTCTGTGATTTTGTCATTATTTATTGTTGCTTTCATTGGAACCTGGAACGATTATATGAATCCAATTTTATTCTTAGAAGATTATCCTACTTTATCTTCCGGAATTTATATGTACCAATGTGATATATTACAAAAAAATGTCGATATTCCTATGCTTTTTTCAGGAATTATTATGAGTGTTATTCCTGTGCTAACTTTATTTATTATTTTCCAAGACAAGATTATGAATGTTTCTTTAGGCGGTGGGCTTAAGGGCTAAGTGAGGCAAAAAATATGAAGAAAAGATTAACTTTAATGAGTTCAGTAATTCCAGTTTTATTATTGGTTTCCTGCTCAAACAATAATAATTCTAGTGATAATCAACCTAAAAGTGACGAACAAATTCTTTTGGATTTTAATGAAAAATATAAAGATGATGGTAAGGAAATGGTTATTAGTTATATGAATGAACCTCGTCCTAACGACCTAAATGATTATGAAACAGTTTTTAAGAATATGACTGATTGTGGAATTAACACATTTTTTACCTGGGGATACCAGAAATCTTACGCTGATTTATGTAAAAAATATAATAAAGATTATAGGCCTTATGTTTATAAGCAAACCCCCCAATCTTATGGTGACGCCATGAAACCTGAAAATATTGATGATTCCATTGGTGGCTTTCAATATTGTGATGAGCCAACATATAATGATATTGATACGTTGGAAGAAACATTAAATAATCATGTGTCCAATTACCCAAACAAAGGTTATTATGTAAATTTAAACCCATGTTGGTTAAATGATGAAGGTGTTGTAAATAGTATTTTAAATGGTCACACTTACCCAGAGTATGTTAGCCATTTTTGTGATGTTGTTTTCTCAAAAATAACGTATGACAGATGGGTTTCTTTAGACCTTTATCCTTTATTAAAAAATTCTTGGAGAGATTCTTGGTTATATTCATATGAAACTGTTGCAGAATATGCTAAAGCTTATGAAGCTACTTTTGGGTTTTATATTGGTAATATGATGCATTACGATTATCGTAAATTAAATGAAACTGATTTGAGATTCATGATTAATGTTGCCTTGACTTATGGCGGTAGAGCTCTTCAATATTTCACTTGTGTTAATTATGAACCAGGTGGAACTTTTGAAGGAAACGGTCTATTGAGTGGCGACGGTTTAACAAAGTACGATGAATATTATATGGCTAAAACTGTAAATGAAGAAAATTTGAAATGGGATCATATTTTCATGAACTTTGATTGGCAAGAAACAATGTTGGTCAAAGGCTCTAATAACCTATTCGAAAATGTGAATTTTACACATTGTAAAAATGATGTTTCTAAATTAGATGGTGTTAAGTCACTCACTTCTAATGAAGATTTAATTGTTGGAAGATTTGATGGCCAAAATAATGATACTGGTTATATGATTACTAATTTTAATGATTGCGTTTCAAATAAAACTGCCAGTATTACGATTGAATTCGAAAATAGCAGTGTAGATAAAGCAATAGTTTATCATAGAGGCGAACAATCTCTTACCTCGATTGAAGGTGCTAAGCTTGATTTAGAGATAACTACAGGTGATGCTTATTTTGTCATCCCTTATGCATATTAATAGATACATTCATAAAAAGGAGAAAAGGAAAATGAAACAAAAAAGAAAAATATTAATGGGGTTACTACTTTCATCTTTATTTATTTTTTCAAGCTGTAAAAACAATGAAGAAAAACCTGAATTTTTTACAGTTTCTTTTAACACAAGTGGTGGAAGTCTAATTGAAAGTGTTGATGTTCTAAAAGGTGAAACAGTTGAAAAACCCGAAGATCCTACTAAAGCAGGATATGTTTTCACTAGATGGAATTATAATTTTGAACCTTTTGATTTCTCAACACCTATTATTCAAGATATAACTTTAGATGCTTTTTGGTCTTTGGCAAATGATGTTACATATACTATTAAAATTTATGTTCAAAATGGTAATGCATATGAGGATAAGACAGAAGATTATACTGATTTAATTGGAACAAAAAAAGGAACCACTAATAGCAATATTAACGAATATGAACTCGCAAAAGAAATCGAAAAGAGTTTGACTGGTTATTTCTTTGATTTAAATAATCCAGATTGCAGTTATGAGGGAAAGATTAATGCTGATGGTTCTACTACTTTAAAGTTTTACTATAGTAAAGTCCAACCTACACCTGGTGCTCTTGTTTCGTACACTAATCCATTACTTATCGAAGAAGGTATGTCATATAATTCGAATTTTTCAGGCGACATTTTAACTAATTCTCAGTATAAGCGAGATGATGAAAATACGGTTTTGAAATTAACTTTAAAGGATCCTGGCGATACTTATACTAATAGAAGAGTTTACTTTGAAACTGTTCCTGAAATTAAAGATTGGTCTAGCTATGATTACATCGGCTTCTACGTTTATAACAACACAAACAGTACGATGTATGCTAGATTTGGGGATTATTTTAGAACTGAAGGGCTTGCTCCAAGTTGTAGAATTTTTAAAAACCAATGGAATTTTATAACATTGGATATAAATCAATATAAACCAGGTGATATTTATAACGTTTATGAAAAAAATAATGTTGAAAAATATGCTCTTGAATTTGAAATCAATAATACACAAGGCGATTTAGCAGCAGATTCAGAGATTTATGTAACTAATATCAAAGGTTTTAATTATAAAAATAGTCATGTTGATGACAATATTATAGTTCGTATGGATGAAGCGATAAGTCCACAACAAATTGTTCAATTTACAGAGAGAGCAATGGAAACAACTCGTTTTACATCCGAAAGTGTCAAATACAATAATGTTGACTATGATATGGTTAAGTTTAACGTAGCTTTTACAGTTGAAGATAAATATTATCATCAAGTATTATTTCCTTCTGCTGTAAGAAATTTAGAGGGATATAATGGCTACTATTTTGATGTTTATAATCCAAATGATTATTCTATTGAGATTCTTGGCCAAGAAGTGCCTTCAAAAGAAATGACTAAAATAACAGCGCCATTCAAAGAAGCTAGTTATTTCTACGATGATCAATTAACAATTATTCCTTATGATGCTGATGGCATGTATTTAACAGAAGGAGCAAGTTTATATATAGGAAATATTTACGGAAATAAGAAATCAGAAAATAAAGTTTTCTATTCCGTCAAAGTTTTTATTGAAGAAACAAGTGACGTTTATACTGAAATTACAAGTTCCTTTGGTGGCTTCCCATTAAGTGGGGAAGAAAGCATTGGAGAAGATATTGATTTATCTGATCTTGCTTCAGAATCTGCTCCAGCAGGATATTATTTTGATGCTTTTGCTAATGGATGTGTTTATAAATATGAAAATGTAACAACAGAACATGGAGATTATGAATTGAGCATCTATTATTCAAAAGAAACTAGTTTGCTATTTACATCAAATGCAAACATTAAATTTGATACTCGCATTGTTCATGGGGAAGATGATTATTCAACAATAATAAATTCAGGTGGATCTGATCCAAAAATTTATTTTAGTAACGAATTATACGAGAGCCATAAAAACGAAGACACTTTTACCTTCTTTATTTATGGTAGTGATAATGTTGCAGTCCATTTAATTACAAACGATCCTTGGGAATCTTTAACTATTGCTCAACTCACTAAGAATGAATGGACTGAAATTACAATTACTCTTGAGCAAATGAGATTAATTGTTGAAGAACCTGATAATCATTGGATTAGAATTTCCAGTTGGGATGGCTTTAGTTGGAGATTATCTATAATCAAATAATTAGACGAAGTTTGTTATGAAAATAAGTAACCTTTTATTAGTTATAGTTTCTTCTATTTTGCTTACTAGTTGTGATCTGTTTTCTGGTGGCGATAAAAATCCAACACATACTCATGTTGGTATTGGCTCTTATTATCATGACGATTTTGAACATTGGAAATTATGCGATTGTGGTGAAAAAACCGATATCAAATCGCACGATTATAATCGAAAGAATACGGGAGAACAGTATCTTTGCTCTGAAGCAAGTTGCCAAGCTGCTGCTAAATATTATTATTCGTGTGTATGCGGACAAAAAGGCAGTACAACATTTTCTTTTGGCGATCCCCTAGAGCACGATACAACAAGCACTTATTATTGTAATAGCACACATCACTGGCAATTATGTAAAAACTGTGATGAACATATTAATGAAGGTGCTCATAACTTTAAATGGATTTTTGACATTGAACCCGGCTACAATCATACTGGTTTAAAGCATGAAGAATGTGAGGTTTGTCAATTTAAACGTAATGAAAACACAATTGTTGGCGAAAACAAAGAAGGTTTAACTCTTCCTTATTTAACTAATGGAAAAATGAAAATTAATAAAACAAACATACATGGTGATGATTTGTTTTCTACTGAAGTTAATGCTGGCGGGAACGATCCTCAGATTTATTTAAATGAAAAAGCTTTAACTGATATGAAGGAAAATGGTCAGCTAGTCTTTTATGTTTATGCACCAGAAGAATCCACTCTTCATTTTATTGCTAAAAGTCCATGGACAGCTGAACCAATAGCTATTCTTCAACCTAATAAATGGAATAAGGTTGTTTTGAGTAAGCAACAAGTTTCAAAATTAGTTTATATTAATACAGCTTACTATTTACGTATCGCATCTTGGAGTAGTAAGACTTGGTTTGTCTCCGATTTTGATTATGAAGCAAATCCTTATTTTGTTTCAAATGCACCAATAGAAATAGATAAATCCAAAATTTATTCTAATAACTCATATTCTGTTAGGATTGATAGTTCAAATTTTGAACCAACTATTTGTTTCAAAGAAGATCTTTTAATGATGATGGGCGATAATGATTATTTATTATTCAATGTATTTGGTTTTTATGACACCTCTGTTCAATATGTTTCAAATGGCAAAACTATTAATGTTGGCTATGCAAAAGAAAATAAATGGACACAAATTATTGTTGCTAAAGAACAGCTAAAGTCAATTATTGCAAATCCAAACGAAAGTTTTATAAAAATCGATTCATCTGATGCATCGAAAGATTGGTACATTTCAGAATTTAGTTTTGCAAAAGAAGCAACTGATTTAGATTTTGAAACTAATGGTAATGCATACATTTCAAACAGTTTTGTTCATGGTGAAGATTCATATTCAGTTTTATTATTTTCTGGAGGTTCAGATCCTCGAATTTATTTCAAAAATAGCATTTTAACGGATATGAAAGAAAATTCAGTTATTACATTTTATATTTATGCTGCAAGTTCCTGTGGAAATAGATTTGTAGTTAACGATCCGTGGGCTCCAGTTTCTTTTGGTAATTTATCTGAAAATACTTGGAATAAAGTTGTTTTAACGAAAGAGCAAGTAAGTCAGATTGTTTCAAATAAAGACAATTATTGGTATAGCATTCAATCATGGGATTATAGTGGTTGGTACATGTCAGAGATAGAAATTGATAGTCCAAATTATAGGCTTTTGAAACAATTCAATTCGACCTATGCAGAGGATAGCAAAGAAATGGTTATAAGTTATATGAATGAACCAAGGTCTGATAGTATTTTTGATAATCACATAGCTTTTGAAAATATGATTGATTGTGGAATTAATTCTTTTTTCACTTGGGGTTATCAGGATAAATATGAGCAACTTTGTAAATATTATAATAAAAGTTATGTTCCATATATTACAAATCAAAAACCGCAATTGTGTGATGATAAATTAAAACCAGAAAATTTAAATGATTCAATTGGAGGTTTTCAATATTTAGATGAGCCTACATATAACGATATTGATAGTTTAACAAATACCCTAAGTAATCATGCTGAATTTTATGCAGACAAACAGTATCGAGTAAACTTAAACCCATGTTGGTTACAAGATGAAGGAGTTGAAACTAGTATTTTAAATGGGCATACATATCCAGAATATGTTGGTCATTTCTGTGATACTGTTTTCTCAAAAATTAATACAAAGCGATGGATTTCAGTTGATTTATATCCGTTATTAAAGAATTCTTGGAATAATGCGTGGTTATATACTTATGAGACCATTGCCGAATATGCAAAGCAATATAATGCAACATTTGCTTTCTATATTGCTAATATGATGCATTACGATTTCCGTAAACTTACCGAAGTGGATTTAAGATTTATGACGAATGTTGCATTAACCTATGGAGCAAGAGCAGTTCAATATTTTGCATGTGTTAATTATGATTCAACAACATTTGAAGGAAATGGATTATTAAGTCTTAATGGTTTAACTAAATATGATGAATACTATATGGTTCAGAAAGTTAATCATGAAAATTTAAAATGGGATCATATTTTTATGAATTTTGATTGGCAAGAGACAAAATTAGTCAAAGGAAGCAAATATTTAAAAGAAAATGACAATTTTAAAAATTGCAAAAACGATGTATCTAAATTGAGCGGCGTTAATAAAATTTCATCTAATGAAGATTTAATAGTTGGAAAATTCAATGGTAAAGGAACTGATGTTGGTTACATGATTACTAATTTTAATGATGATGTATCAAATAAATCAGCAAATGTAACTATTGAATTTGATAATACTAATTTTAACAAAGCCATTATTTATCATAGAGGCGAGCAATCGGTTCTTTCCATGAATAATGGAAAAGCAAGCTTCAATATAAGCGAAGGAGATGCATACTTTGTGATTCCTTATTCTATTTCTTAATTGATATAAAAATTAATTTAGATAAAACGAATAAAATCTAAAAATTAAAAAAAGGAGGCGAACATTAGAATATAAAAATTGAATAATTTGGAAATTGTAGTTTATTAAAAAGAGTGAAAAGAAAGGAAATTTTATGAAAAAACTATTTATTTTAACCCTCTTATTATCCAGTAGCTTAGTCGCTGGATGCTCTAATTCCCACGGTGAAGGCTCGGAGCATACTCATGTTGGACAAGACTCGTATGTATTCGATGACCTTAATCACTGGCATGAATGCGAGTGTGGTGAAAAAGTTGATGTAACTGCTCACGTATTTGACCAAAAAGTTATTAAAGATGAATATCTTAATAACGCTGCTAATTGTACAAGTCCAGCTTCATATTATTATTCATGTGTTTGTGGAAAAAAAGGCTCAGAAACTTTTACTAATGGAGAAGCTTTAAACCATCAATCCGATGAAATTCTCCATAGTGATGAAACAAATCACTGGTTTGGATGTAATAATTGTGATGCTCATTTAGAAGAAGAACCACATAATTTTTCTACTGAATTTACATCAGATGAAACAAATCACTGGCATGAATGCGAGTGTGGTTACAAGAGTGGCGTTGAGGCTCATACTTTTAAATGGGTTGTTGATACAGAACCAGGCTATAATCGTAAAGGTGTACGACATGAGGAGTGTGAAGTTTGTGCTTATAAGCGTAGCGAAGGCACCGAAATTGATGAAGTCACAAAAGATATAGTACTTCCATATACATCAGATGCTCGTTTAGATATTGATGAGGAATTTGTTTATGGTGAAGAAGAATACTCAGTAAAAGTTGATAATGGTGGCGCTGATTCTAAATTCTTCTTAACATCAAAAGCTTTAACTGACTTTGGCGATAATGACACATTAACATTCTATATTTACGGTACAGTTGCTGCTAACTTCCATTTCATAACGCAAGATCCTTGGGATGCTAAAGTTGTTGCAGAGTTAGCCGCTAACACATGGAACAAAGTTACTTTAACTAAAACTGAGGTTGATTTGCTTGTTAATCAAAGTTCAAATTACTTAGTACGTATTGCTTCCTGGGATAGCATGGTTTGGCATGTTTCAAACTTTGTTTATTCAACATCAATTAATCCTCATTTCACCAGCAACGGTGTTTTCGAAATTGATAAAGAAACAGTTTATGGTGAAGATTCATATTCAGTAAAACTCGGTGGCACAGGTGCTGATGTTAAAATGTATTTCGATGAAGAATTATTGACATTAATGGGAGACAATGATTATTTATTGTTTAATATTTATGCAAATTCTGCTGATAAAGATGTCCAATATTTAGTTAATGATCCATGGGCAACAACATCATTAGGATCCACAAAAGAAAATAGTTGGGTCCAATATGTTGTTACAAAAGCTCAAGTTCAATCAATTGTTGAAAATCCTGACAATTATTGGATAAGAATTGCGGTTTGGGATTCTTCATTCTATTGCTATGTTTCAGAATTTAGTTTTGCAAAAGAAGCAACTGATTTAGATTTTGAAACTAATGGTAATGCATACATTTCAAACAGTTTTGTTCATGGTGAAGATTCATATTCAGTTTTAGTATCATGTGGCGGTAGTGACCCACGTATCTATTTCAAGGATACAGTTTTAACAAAAATGGGTGAAAATTCAAAACTTGTTTTCTATGTCTACAGTGCTTTATCTTCAGACAATAGATTTGTGGTTAACGATCCTTGGGCTCCAGTTGCTCTTGGTACCTTATCTGCAAACGTATGGAATAAAGTTACTTTAACTAAGGAACAAGTAAGTCAGATTGTTTCTAATAAAGATAATTATTGGTATGACATCCAATCTTGGGATTGCGGTGGCTGGTATATCTCTGAATTATCATTTGAAGCATAATTCATAAAGGGGAGTGCTTAGCACTCCCCAAATAAACATATTATGAAAATAGAATTATTAAATAAAGTCGTTGTATATCAAGGTGATACATTTGAAAAATTAGGTTGGGGACCTATTCAGTTCCCGAGATTTCATAATGCAAATAATGGCAAGATTGGATTAACTATACATGTTGGTGATGATGCACCTCATGAGTTAGGTAATACTCTTTCCTTAATTTCTAATGACGGAATAAATTGGGACTTTGCTTCACCTAATGAATCAAATTGTTTTGGTACAAATTTAAATAACAACGAGCGTTTAAGAATAAATCAAGAAACCGTTAAATGTTTAGACGGCGTTAGTGATGGGCCATGGACTTTTGGCTCCACTAAAATCCCAACAGATAATTTTATTCCAGAGAAAAGCGAAAATAATAAATGTATGCCCTCCCCGATTTATATTTATACTGATATTTTTGGCAGTAGAGAGAATGTTTATTTTTTAGATACTCTTCCAGATTCGATTAAAGAAGATAGGTTAAGTTTTACAAGAATTATTAATAATTCTTTCGTAGTTGAAAGAAATGTTGTTGACTGGAAATATAGGACAGTATCAACTTATAATCCGAGCGTTGTTTATAAAAATGGCGAAAATAAAATATTTATGTTGCAACCAGGATTACATGCATGTAGACAAATTAAAGTTGCACCAGACGGTTCTCTATGGATT
The DNA here is from genome assembly GCA_024402655.1 of Treponema sp. GTDB lineage: Bacteria > Spirochaetota > Spirochaetia > Treponematales > Treponemataceae > Treponema_D. Next base: position 20,635 of record JAKSTH010000022.1, read on the forward strand.
GCAACTTATCGCACATGTGCAGCCGACCCTTTTACAGGGGCTTTTACTGCAAAGTCTGCTGCATTCTATTTAAAATCAGTTGATAACGGTAAAACTTGGAAATGTATGAGTTATATTCCATACATTCCTAATGAAGAATACCTAAAAAAAGACTTTTTTGCATTATATCGTGATGGCTTTTTTGAACCTACATTAGAAATAATGGATGATGGTTCGATGTTCACAATTTTACGAACATGTGACGTTTTTGGTGGGACAAATGAATGGGGTCCGACATATATTTCGCATTCTTACGATGGCGGAATAACATGGGAAAAACCAACTTATTTCGCCGAAAAAGGAGCATTGCCTGTTTCTATTAAAATGAAGGATTGTGTTATCGCGGCCATAACAAGGCCTGGGATCGATTTGTATATCTCGAATGATGGCAATGTGTGGGAAAAATCTATTGAAGTTATGCCTTCTTCAGACAGAAGTGGTTTAGGAAATACTAAACCTCTAAAACCTAACTTTTGGCAATGGGCAGGTTCATGTTGTAACACATCATTATTTGCTTTAAATGATACCGAATTTTTATTCGCATACAGTGATTTTTATGTAGCAAATGAAAAAGGTATTAAATGTAAAAGTATAATTGTAGAAAAATATAGAATTTCTGAAAAGTAATATTAGGAGGAATTGTTTATGGCTAGCGTTACTTTAAAAAATGTTTATAAATATTATGAAAAAAATCAAGAGCCAGCTGTTTCTGATTTTAATTTAAATATTAATGATAAAGAATTTGTTGTATTTGTCGGACCATCTGGTTGTGGAAAATCTACAACACTCAGAATGGTAGCTGGGCTTGAAGAGGTATCAAAAGGGGAAATTTTTATTGATGATAAACTTGTTAACGATGTTGCTCCTAAAGATAGAGACATAGCTATGGTATTCCAAAGTTATGCTTTATATCCTCATATGACAGTTTATGAAAATATTGCTTTTGGCCTTAGATTGAAAAAAATTTGTGATGTCAAAAAGGATAAAAATGGTAATCCAATTTTAGACAAAGATGGTAACCAAATCCTAATTAAAAGAAAATTTACACGAAAAGAAATTGATGAAAAAGTTGTGGAAGCAGCTAAAATTCTCGAAATTCAAGAATATTTATTTAGGAAGCCTAGAGAATTATCTGGCGGTCAAAGACAGCGTGTTGCAATAGGACGTGCGATTGTAAGAAATCCAAAAGTTTTCTTAATGGATGAACCTTTAAGTAATTTAGATGCTAAATTAAGGCATCAAATGAGAAGCGAACTTATTTTGTTAAGAAAACGCATAAATACAACATTTATATATGTTACCCATGACCAAGTTGAAGCTATGACTCTAGGTGATCGAATAGTAATTATGAAAAAGGGTGTTGTTCAACAAGTTGGAACCCCAAAAGAAGTGTTTGAACATCCTGCAAATCAATTTGTAGCAGGGTTTATCGGAACGCCTCATATGAATTTCTTAAAATGTAAACTTGAATCCGATTATTCTATTAGTATTGGGAATTACAATATTAAACCTTGTGATGAGATTACTAAAAAACTAAAAGAAAATAAAGTTGATCCACAAGAAATAGTTTTAGGCATTAGACCTGAACATGTAATTATTGATAATAGTAAAAATAGTATAAATGCAAAAATTGTTGTTTCAGAAATGATGGGTAGTGAATATCATTTGCATGTTTTATTAAATAATGAGCAATTTGTCGTACGTGTTCCAATATTAGGTCTTAGCCCTGAAAATATTAAATCAATAGAGAATAACGGTGAAATTTCTTTTATTCTTAGTAATAATTCATTGCATTTATTCGATGCAAAAACAGGTGGCAGTCTTCTATAAGTTCTCTATTCTTTAAAATTTTAAATAATTTAGTTAAATTATGAAAAACAAACTCTTATACTTTTTTAAAAAATTTTATGTCCAATTAATTATGATGGTAATATTGGTTGCTTTAACTATTGTTTTTAAACAAAGTGTAATAAAAATTATTCCTTGTATTGTTTCTTTGTTTGTTTACATGCTTGATAGCGAATTAAATCGTTTTGGCAAATTACTTGGTGCATTTAACTGTTTTATTTATGCAATAGGATACTTTATTGATGGACTTTATGGTAGTGTTATAAGTGCTTTAGCTTATTCCGCTCCGCTTCAAATAGTTACATTTATTTTATGGACTAAAAACAAAGATGGTAAAGGCACTAAACTTCATATATTGAATAATTTTTTTAGAGTTTTGTGTATAGTGGCTTCTCTTGTCGTTGCAGCGGTTTATATTCTTATTTTTAAAAATGTTGAAAGTAGTTCCTATACAATTTTGCAGGGGCTTTCAACAGCAATTGGATTAGTGTCGACTATATTGGTTATTTTTGGATACGTTGAAGGAGTATATATTAATTGTCTCAGTTTTATTTTTATTCTTATACAATACTGCCTTTATATTTTTGTAGATGGAGAAATTGCTCAAATAACTTACATCGTAATTAATCTCTATTCTTTTATTTATACTATAATTTCTTGCGTTAATTGGACAAAAATTTATAAAGAGCAACAGCGACGTTTGTCGTTGCAAACTAGCAGTAAGGAGTAATATAGTTTTATGAAAATAGACTATTTATCATTTCCAAATCCTAGTTTTATTCGTGAAAATATCTTATTTCTTGATGATTGGGTTTTTAGCACTAACAATAAAACATTTGAAAAAATTATTGTTCCTTTTTGTCCTGAATCAAAATTATCTGGATTACAACTAACTGGATTTATAAATGAATGCTATTACGAAACAGAGTTTGTTAATTCGTTTAACGATAGATGTATTTTGCATTTTGGAGCAGTGGACTATAGAACTGATGTTTTTATTAATAATCAATACGTTGGATCTCATGTAGGAGGATTTACTCCTTTTGAATTTGATATTACTGATTATCTTAAGGATGGAACCAATAAGCTTAATATTAGTGTTTTTGATAATGAAAGAAGAAGCAGTTTAACCGGCAAACAATCTTACAAATTGAATTCTTTTGGCTGTTTTTATACACGAACTACTGGTATTTGGCAAAAAGTGTGGCTTGAAAATAGAAAAGATAAATTCATTAAACAGTTTTATTTTTATCCTAATGTTACTAATAAAATGCTCACAATTGATTTGATAACAAATTCTTGTGGTAATTACAACATAGAAGTTTTTTATAAAAATAAGTTGGTTGGTTCACAAATTGGAAAAATTGAATATAGAAAAAAGATAAATATTAAATTAAACACAATTTCTCTTTGGTCAGAAGGCAAAGGTAATTTATATGACATAAAATTATCTTTTGAAAAAGATGTTGTTTTTTCATATTTTGGTATGAGGGAAGTGTATTATAAAAATCTCGACTTCTATTTAAATGGGAAAAAATGTTACCAAAAACTTGTTTTAGACCAAGGTTATTATTCTGATGGTATATATACTGCCAAAGACATTTTTGAGCTTGAAAAAGATATTAAATTAGCCCTTGATTTAGGTTTTAATGGAGCAAGGCTTCATCAAAAGGTTTTTGATCCTAGATACCTTTTTTTAGCCGATAAATATGGTTTTCTAGTTTGGGGTGAGATGCCAAGCTGGGGAGTTGATTATTCAAATTTGAATTTTGTTGGTAGGTTCATTGATGAATGGACACAGGTATTAAATAGAGATTTTAACCACCCATCAATTATTACGTGGTGTCCGATAAATGAAGCTTGGGGTACTTGGGAAGATAATAAAGAAACCAGAGATATAAAATTTGTTGAACAAATATATAAATTTACAAAAGATTTTGATAAAACTCGCCCTTGTATAGATGCTTCTGGTGGACATCATTCTCGAAAAACTGACTTATTTGATTTTCATTGTTATGAAGATAATAAATCTCTTAATAAATATTTATGTGATTTAGATAATAAGGGTATTTTAAATATTCCGTTACTTTATTGCAAAAAAGAAAAAGTATTTTATAAGAAGAATCTACCAGTTAATTTAAGTGAGTGCGGTGGGCGAATTTTTTCTACAAAATGTATTAATTCAGTTTCAACCATCAATAATGGACCAGTTTTAAACCAAGATGACTGGGGATATGGAATGAATCTTGTAGGTGGAGAAGGTTTTGTTAAATATTATTCAGAATTAATTAACATAATAAAAAATTGCAAAACAATCTCAGGATTTTGTTACACACAACTTTATGATGTTGAACAAGAACAAAATGGTTTTTATACTTTTGAGAGAAAGGATAAATTAACCAACAAACAAAAAGAATTAATTAAAAAAATTAATAATAGTATTGATTATTAAATATTAAAGAAAATAACATTATGAAAATGAAAGATTCAAAAAGATTTGAATATTATTATCATACACAAGGATTAGATTGCTGGCATATTTCTCCTTTAAAAGGTAACCTAAAACCTTTAACTTTAAATGATGGCCCATGTGGAGTAAGAAAACCAAGTACTGAAGAATATACTGAACAATCAGGAATCATGGAAGCTATTTGTGGAGTTTCTCCAAGTGGTATTGCTGCCTCTTTTTCAAGGGAAGTTGCTTTTAAAAATGGTGAAGTGTTGGCTGAAGATTGTATAAATAAATCTGTTGATGTTTTGCTTGCTCCTGGAGTTAATATTAAAAGAAACTGTTTGTGTGGAAGAAATTTTGAATATTTTTCAGAAGATCCATTCTTGAGCGGTACATTGGCCGCTGAATATATTAATGGCTTACAAGAACATGGAGTTAGAGCGTGTCTGAAGCATTATTGTTGTAATAACAAAGAATATGCCAGAATGGTTAATTCTAGTAACGTTTCTTTAAGGGCGCTCAATGAAATATATTTACGTTCCTTTTCATTTACATTAAAAAATTCAAATCCTTTTTCGATCATGACTTCATACAACAAGGTTAATGGTGAATATGTTCCTGAAAGCAATTATCTTTTAAATGAAAAGCTTAAGAAGCAATTTAATTATAAAGGACTAATCATGTCGGATTGGTGTGCAGTAAGCGATAAAGCGAAGACAATAAAGAATGGTTTGCATGTTGAAATGCCAAAGGCATTTAGGTCTAATAAATACTTGGACGGAAAATTGAATAATAATGAATTTACAGAAGACGATTTAATACGCAATGATAATGAATTTTATAATGCAATTATAAATTTCACAAATAAGAAAAAACATTCTGGACTTACTAATGAACAATTACATGAGATTTGCGTTAAAAATGCATCTGAGGTCCCGGTTCTTATAAAAAATAATAATAATTTTCTACCGTTGCTTAGGAATGAAAAAATACTTTTTATTGGTTACTCTGTCTCAAACCATATTTTTTGTGGTTCTGGGTCAGCAGCGGTAAATTCTTTTTACAAAAAAACTTTTCTCGATTTATTAACTGAAAAAAATATTGATTTTAAATATATTTTAGGAAGTGATGAAAATAATCTTTTAATCTCTGAGAAAGAATTAAAATTATATTCGAAGACATTTGATAAAGTTGTTTTATTTCTAAGTGATTTTATTGGTGATGAAGAAGAGGCGCATGATAGAGAGACAATATCATTAAGGAAAAGCCAAATAGATTTATTCGATATTGTAAAAAAAGTTTTTAAAAATTTTGCAACAGTTTTAATATGTGGTGCTGTGTATGATGTTGAAGAAATTTATAATGATTCAAGCGCGTTTTTAATCAATTATTATTCTGGGGAAGGACAAGATGAGGGAATTTTTAACAACTTATTTGGAAACGCTAATCCATCTGGAAGGCTTCCTGAAACATGGATTTCATCATTAAAACAAAATTCTATTTATAATAATTTAAATAAACATGATTTATACAATGAATATTATGACGACGATATTTATGTAGGATACAGATATTATTTTGGTAAACACGGCTTTTATTTACCGTTTGGTTATGGATTATCTTATTCTTGCTTTGAATATTCTAATATTTATGTTAAAGCAAATATAAACAATCTTGAAATCTCGCTAGATATAACAAATAATTCGAATTTTTCTGGCAATGACGTTGTTCAAATATATGTAGGAAAAAAGAATTCTAATGTATACCGATCTAAATACGAATTAAAAGCCTATAAGAAAGTTTTCGTAGAAGCATACAAAACTCAAAAAGCAAAATTAATCATTGACTTAGATGACTTGAGCGTTTATGACTATTCTTCAGATTCAATGAAAATAGAAGATGGTGAATATGAGATATATATTGCAAAGAATTCAAAAGATATAATCGATTGTAAAACCGTTAGCATATCTGGAGAAAAATTATTACCGAATTTAGAAATTAAAAAAATACAAAGAAGAATGAAAAACGCGAAAGTTTCCTTGGATACTCCGTGCGATGATGTGATTAAGTTTGGTTTGACAAAATTAAAAGAATTCTTGCTTAACTATCCAAATATAAATTTTGAAAAACTTTATAAAGAAATGACGAGCATTCCTGGCATGCCTTTATCGTGCCTTCAGTTCTCTAAGGTGATTAGTTTCGATGAAATATTAAATATGATAGATTTTTATAATGAATAATATATTTTTTATTAATCTGTTTTCATAGTTAATATTAAATTAAATAACTGAAATTAGTTTTAAATTTGTACTAAATTAAATCTAACCCCAGTGTCCCTGCAGTTTTCACCAGGGTTCATATTTTTAAGTCTAAAATAGTGGGGCAATTGTGCTTAGTTCAGAATCCCTGTTTCCTACGCCTGAAATGGCTTGTTTTCTACTATTATATAGTAGAAATAAAAGAAAAGGCACGCATTAGTTTGCGTGTCTTGACATTTCAGAATGGCGGAG
>JAKSTH010000220.1 GCA_024402655.1 Treponema sp.
TGCAAACGCGGGCATTTGGGGATTTGACAAAAGGACAAATGGCTATATAATAGTAGTCAAGAGGCGTGTTATGAATGATGTTATGTATACTAATGAAAGTTGTTCAAGGCTGCTTTTGGAAGGAATTAAAAGGCTTCAGTTTGCAAAAGTGGCAAAAGATATTGCAATGATTCCGGAAAAGGAGCTGGCAAAAATTTCTGGGTTGAGTCAGAGAACAATATCAAGAATGAATAATGAGCAGCTGTTACCTCAACAAAGTGCAGAAGTTATTATTTCCATAATGCGCACCTATTATAGAGCAATAGAAGTTTTTGAGTCTGAAGAAACTGCTCATAAATGGTTAAAAACGCCCTTAAAAGTACTGGGGAATCAAACACCTTTAGTTTCAGTTTCTAATCGGTTTGGTGCAGAGTTAGTTCTGGATATTCTTGGTAGAATTGAACACGGAGTATACTCTTAATGATATCTTCAAAAATTCTTTTTTGGAGGTTTCTTTGATGCTTTTATATAGGATTGCAAAACAGAAATATATAGAAGATTTATCTGGATTAGGTTCTCGTTTATATGGTGGCAGATGGAATGAAAAAGGTTATAGTGCCATTTACACTTCATCATCTTTGGCTTTATGTATGTGTGAAACACTTGTTCATTGTGATAAATCAGTAATTCCTCAAAATATGTTTTTTGCAGAAATGGAAATACCAGATTGTCTTATTCCAGAAACTTTTATAAATGTATCTTCTGAAGAAGAATCTTGCATAATTGGGACAAAATGGTTAAAAAATAAATCAAGTGTTGCCATAAAAGTTCATTCTGCAATTTTACCTTCGGAATATGAGAGGGATTTTAATATAATTTTGAATCCTGAGCATCCAGATTTTTCACAATTAAAAATCAAAACTGTTGTAAAATGCCCTTTTGACTTGAGGCTCTTTTAATTTTCTCCTAATTGACACCCAATCCAAAGAATAATATTATATATAGTAACAACGGCAAAGAGGTCGTAGATAAAGGGCGAATAATCTTTATTCAGTTTTTATCTACGACCTTTTTTAGTTTTTATTCTTGTTACTAAAGGCCCAAAAAGGGCAGGAGATATTATGAAAATTAATAAGAACTTTTTAGATTTGGAAGCAAATTACCTTTTTTCAACTGTAGGAAAAAAACAGAGAGAATATCAGGCTAGTCATCCAGAAGCTGATGTAATTAAACTTTCAATTGGTGATGTTACAAAACCTTTGGCTCCAGTTGTAATTGAAGCAATGCACAAAGCTGTAGATGAAATGGCAGATGAAAAAACTTTCCGAGGATATCCACCTGAGACTGGTTATGATTTTATTATCGAAAAGATTCTTAAACATGATTTTACAGACCGTGGAATTAAAATGGATAAATCAGAAATCTTCCTTTCTGATGGTGCAAAATCTGACTGTGGAAACATTGGTGACATTTTTGCAGTAGATAATAAAGTTGCAATTTGTGATCCAGTTTATCCAGTTTATCTTGATACAAATATTATGAATGGCCGCAAGAATAATGTAATCATTATGCCTTGTACAGAAGAAAATGGATTTATGCCAAAAGTTCCTGCAGCTGGTGAAGAAGTTCCAGATATTATTTACTTGTGTTTCCCAAATAACCCAACTGGTTCTGTTGCAACTCGTGAACAGCTTAAAGAATGGGTTGATTATGCAAATGCACATCATTCAATCATTCTTTTTGATGCTGCTTACGAAGCATTTATTACAGACAATTCAATTCCAAAATCAATTTACGAAATTGAAGGTGCCCGTACTTGTGCAATTGAACTTCGTTCTTTCTCTAAAACTGCAGGTTTTACTGGTATGCGCTGTGGTTATACAGTTGTTCCACATGACTTAGTATTTGATGGAACAGAATTGAATGCAATGTGGTTCCGTCGCCAGTCTACAAAATTCAATGGAGTTTCATATATCACACAGCGTGCTGCTGAAGCAATTTATTCTGATGAAGGTCAGAAACAGATTATGGAAAGTTTGAATTACTACCGCGAAAATGCAAAAATTATTTTTGAAGGGCTTACTTCTGCAGGATTCAAATGCTACGGTGGAATCTACAGTCCATATATCTGGTTCAAAGTTCCAGAAGGATATACTTCATGGTCATTCTTTGATGAACTTTTGGACAAGTGTAATGTAGTTGGAACTCCAGGTTCAGGCTTTGGAAAATGCGGAGAAGGCTTCTTGCGATTAACTGCATTTGGTAATAAGGAAAGAACAATAGAAGCTATCGAAAGAATTAA
>JAKSTH010000221.1 GCA_024402655.1 Treponema sp.
TTGCAATCAGACAGGGATAAACTTTTGAAAACAACATACTGTATATTTTTTCCATATTACAGCCCCTTACTCAAAAACATTTCCATTGGCTTCTCTTCCCCAATTTTGACAATTCATCTCTACTTATTATATACTAATTTTATTCTGGAGAAAGTAATATATGAAACTTACTAAAATACTTAACTGCATTTCATTATTCGCACTTTTTGGTATTACCGGCTGCAGTAAAAAAGGCCCGTTACTTCATTTAGGAACAAATTTTTCAGATGTTTTTTCTTGTCTGGAAACTCCAACCAAATCTGAGCTTTATTGTCTTGGCACTATTCACGGTGCACATTTTTCGAATAAAGAATATACCCTGCGTCATCTCCAGAATATTATTGAAAATGTTAAACCCGATTATATTTTCATTGAATCACGAGAAGATACCTATCAGAAATATGGCGTTTTAGATGGTCCTATGGAAATGCGCTTTCTTTTTGCCTACGGACGGGAACACAATATTCCAGTAGAAATGATTGATTACTGGTATATTGATGATGAATTCCCTAAGCTTCAGAACAGTACATGGCCAGAACGCGATAAAGAAATGATGAAAAATATTCAGAAAAAATTGAAGACCGTAAAAGAAGGTGAAAAAGTTCTTCTATGCTTTGGCACAGCTCACTATTATTACGAAGTTCCAGAATTCAAGAAAATGGGATTCAAAGAACGCCCAATAAAAAACAAAGCAGATTACTTAAAAGGTCCACAAGATTTTAAATATCCAAAAACCCTTGCTCAGGATCTTAAAGATTACATTTATTATTCCCAGAATGGCCTGCAGGATATTTTAAACAACAATATAAAAGATAACTCGATTCGCGCGGTTGTTTCAAAACAGTTTGCTGATTATGAAGAAAATATAAAAATTTATCTTAAAATGGTTGAATCCAATCAGTGGATGAAACAGTAGTCATATTAAACACCAGTTGGAATCCAATAAATCATCAATTATGATACCATTTCTTTAGGATGCTTAAAAGATTTATAAGGAAGTTCCACCGCAAGCGGTGGTCGGGCTTTCCGCCATTCCGCTGTCGCTCCAGCCGCTTCCCTCGCTACGCTCAGTCCAGTGGCCGCCTGCGGCGTGGCTCCAATCCCTAACTCGATCAGTTATGCTGAATTTTGATTATAGGAGGAGTATAAGGTTATATTGTGGTAAGTGTTGCGACAGTTATCTGCACTATTATTGCAATTCTCACCTACCTTTATAGATAGAACGGAGAATAAAAAAATGGCCGCCCAGTCTGACACACTGAGTGGCCTCAAGTCCTTTTAGGACACACCATTAAGTGGAGATGACCAAATGTTTGGGCATTTCCTTTCTTTTAATATAACATAACACTCCACCACCGTCAAATACTCAACAGCAGCATTTGAAACATTAATTTTATTTCATCTCCTCAATAATCTCTTCCACCTCTTCCACAGCGGCCGCAACCATTTTTGGGCAAAACTCTGTGAACAATGTAATTTACTGCTTTTTCTGTGTGTGTCATTTGTAAATCCCTTTATCAAAATTCTAATTTTCAAAGAAAAATACATCTGCTGGTGTTCCATCAGGATAATCAACTTCTTTATCAGGATATGCTTTTACAACTTTAAAATTTCCATTTGTGTATTCATCTATTACTTTGTTCCAAAAATAAACAGATGCCTTGTTATGAGGATGAAGCTTTAACTGCCATCTACCATGATGCAAATCTAAAACCTTAAAAACTGCCTCACGTCCACAACCACTTCTTCTATATTTTGGCATAATAAAAAATTCAGACAGACAAAAATCCATTTGAATTCCAGGAGCTTCTGGATAATTGCTGATTAAAATCAATCCCGCCAGTTTTCCATCGATCTTTATAAAATATGGGAATCGGTTTGTTTCTGTAAAATAATAATCAATCCATTCATAACCGAATAAGCCGTCATCATTCACATCAACTTTTTCCCATTGTGCAAACTCACTCAAATATTTTTCCATCAGATTCAAAAGTGTCTGTTTTTCTTCCTTTTTTACTTTTACTAATTCAAGCATTTATAGATCCTTATAGTTTCGTGAAACTGAGTTTTATTTACTGTTCAACCCAAACATCAATTTCATCTTTTGCAGGGATTTCAAAAATCGATTGAAACTTTTGAGCAAGTCCTTCATCAACATAATACGCATCAGACTTTTTTTTCAGAACATCCTTATTCCGTTTATCAAGGCGGCGGTACCATTCTTCATCACTTATG
>JAKSTH010000222.1 GCA_024402655.1 Treponema sp.
GAAGAATATGACGCTATTGTTCTTATTCCAGTAGAAGAAAATGTTTCTACAGTTGTGGAAGAAGTTACAGAAGAAGTAATTACAGAACAGACTGAAGTAATTGAAAAAATTGAAGAAAATGAAAAAGTCGTTGAAGTTGAAGAGGTTGAAGAAGTTATAGAACAGATAATTGAACAGGTAGAAACTATTCAGAAAGTAGAAGTAAACTCTTCATATTCAAAATATGTAGTACCAAGTATGTCTGATTTGAAAAAAGGCAGTTACTATATTCAGATTTCTGTATTAAAGAGCGATGAAGGCATTCTTGAAATTACAAATAAATATGGAAAGAAATATCCTATTGCAATTGTTCCTAATACAGACGGTTCAAAGAAAGTTATGATTGGACCACTTTCAGTAGATGAATATGGAATTGTTCTTGAAAGATTTAAATCTTATGGATATAAAGATGCTTTCTTAAGAAAGGTAAACTAGTTAATATAAAAACGTAATACCCCCCCCCAATTTTGGCCCAGAGCATTGCTTTGGGCCTTTTTTTTGACTATATAAACTTCATGGTATAAAATGTAAACATAATTACTTGGAGAGTTATATGAAAAAAAGTATTTTATCATTTTTATTTTTATCTTTTGCTTTTGTTTTTTATGGTCAGACAAAAGAAGCTGAAATACAGGTTTTGCCAGGTTATACAGCAATGGTCATGGATGTTGCTGAATATGAAGATACAATTTATGAAGCAATGCTGGCACTTTCGGACAATAACGACCAGAATCAAATTAATATTTTCATTAATAAATATATAAATGCAAAATATGATTCAACAATCAGTATAGATATTCCATCAGAACAATTTCAGACCGGTGAATTCCGAGAAAATAGTTCACATTATGAGCATTTAAAAATTTTTCCGGTTGCCAAAGATGAATTTTGTTTAACAGTTTATGCAGCTTATTCTAACTGTCACTTTACATTCTTAAGAATAAAAGAGGGTAAAATACTTTCAAAAAAAACTTACAATCTTTTAGATTCAAAAAGTTATGAAAGTACAAATCTTGCATATAACGGTAAAGATACAATCTATTTTACATACAATGGTCAGGAAGTTTTTAAAGAGTCGAACTGGGACAACTGGATTATTGCTTTTGATTTAGATGGAAATGTAAAAAATTATGTAAAACTTTATACAAAATATAGTGATGAAATCTCTGATATGATTGCTTTTCCAGATTATGTTTATATAACACAAATTTTTTATAAAAGTGAATCATTCTATTCTGTTTTAAAGCTTTCTTCAGATTTAAAAACAATTATAGATGTATTTCCATATAAGTATGGTAATGGTTCTCCAAGATATGTGGAATTTTATAAAAATACAAATAAATTAGTTTTAAATTATGGAATAACTGATTTTGATGGAAATTCTCAATCATATATTTCAGAGTTTTCGCCAGAAGGGAATTTTGAAACAAGTTACAATATAAAATCCCTTAAAGAAATGAATGATACAGATGTGTATATGGGAACACCTCAGTACAAAAAAGATGGTATTTATGTTTCGGGCTACACAACAACATGGGAAGACATTTTTTTCTCAAAAGAAAATCCTGTTAATTATGATTTAAGTAAGTATGAAGATTATGAATTTAAGGAAGGTTACATTTATTCATATTCAAGTAAATACAAATCTTCGAATCGAATTTATACAGACGGAAAACTTTTTGTGTCTGGTTCATATAATTATAAAAATGCTGGTATTTCAAAAATTGCATATCATATGGTTTTAAAAGATAAAACAAAAACAGATATCCCACCATATGAGTATATAAAATCTGATTTAAATCCCTTTGAAAAAAATGAAATTACAGCAGCTAAATCAAAAGAAGTAAGAGATGCCGTAAAAATTGAAAAATATAAAATTAAACAGGAAGAATCTTTGGCTCAAGCCAATATTATAAAACTTTCATGGATTTCTGCTTTACCAGATGAAGAAAAAGTAATTTCAACAATTCCTGTTCTTCCATTTTCAGAAAGATAGATTTATACCTCGGTTAAATAAAAAAAGGATGTGAAAAACACATCCTCTTTTTCTGTACGATATAATCGCTCATGCATTTTTAGATGCAGCATTGTAAAGGGACGCTGACGCTTAAACCCTTGACAACGCTGCTTCTA
>JAKSTH010000223.1 GCA_024402655.1 Treponema sp.
AAACAATATCTCTAAATGCAATTTTGTACTCTTTGGAGCAGCTTTTACTTGTACGAAGATAAAAACCTCTTAATTCTGCGGCAGTTGCTGTTGAGTCAATTTTTCTTACAGATGAAAGCAGCAATGGAAAACAAAGTGGCAAAATCATTCCAATCTTTTTAAAAGGATTTTTTACATCAAAATCTACACCACGGGCTTTTTGCGATTCAATAATTCCAGACATTTCAGAAGAAAAAACAGGAATAAAGCGGATAGCAGAAGTAAATGCAAAAGCATATTTATAAGGCAAATGTAAAGATTTTACCAAAGTATTAGACAAATCATTTAAGTTAGTAACTGAAATCAAAATTGAAAGTGGTAAAGTTGCGGCTGTTAATCTTAATACTAAAAGCAAACCGTTTTTAATACCAACATCTGTAAAACCAAAGTTTGAACCAATTGGTACTACAATTGTACCAGTTCTGATTACCAGAATCTGCAAAATAAAAAGGAATATGGACATCTTAAAAAGTCCTTTTACAATGCCGACTGTTCTCTTTAATAAACCGCAATGTTCTTTTCCTTCTCCAACAATACCCATAAGAATATTAAAAATAATAATTCCCAATAAGAAATAATATGAAGAAGATGTAAATGCTGCAGCACAAATCAAAATGGAAACAAAAATCTTAATTAAAGGATGCATCTTATGTAAAACTGAATTACCAGGTAAATAGTCTAAAAATCCTTTCATCTTATTCCCCCTTATTTCCTTTAATTTCTTTCATTCGTTTAATCATTTCATCTACAGTAAAGACATTTTTGTATTCATCGCCAAGTAAAAGACAAGTCTGTGCTATTTGAGGTGGAAGCAGGCGAGCTTTTCCCAACACTTCTTTATCTGAAAGAATTTCTCTGGCACTTCCTGTTTTTACAATTTCACCGCGATTCATAACTACTACGGTTTTTGCAAAATCAAGAACAACTTCCATATCATGACAAACCATAATGACTGTTGTACCTGTTTCATTTAACTGACGGATTCTTTCCATCATTTCCATACACTCACGGTAATCAAGTCCTGTTGTTGGTTCGTCAAGAATCAATATTTCTGGATTTAATGCAATAAGACAGGCAAGACACAAACGCTGGCGTTGTCCACGACTCATATTAAAAGGTTCAGTTTTTCCATCAAAATGAAATTCTGATATAGTTGCTTCTACACGCTTAGCAATTTCTTCTTCTGAAAATCCATTGTTTCTTAAACTAAAAGCAATTTCTTTTTCAACAGTATCGCAGCAAATCTGGCGGTCAGGATTCTGAAACAAAAAGCCTATATTTTTAGCTAAATCACTTACTTTTTCATTTTTTGTATTTTTACCAACCACCAGAACCTCACCAGAGCTTGGTAGCAAAAGACCATTACATAATTTTGAAAAAGTTGACTTCCCGGCTCCATTTGAACCAATAATTGCAACAAAATCACCTTTTTCAACAGTTACGTTCAAATTCTGAACATTGGCAGTCTGGTTATAAGAAAAGCTTACATCCTTAAATTCCAGCATTACCTGTGAGTTTTCATTAGACATTTGAGCCTCCCATAACTTTATTTACAAATGTTGCAGCTTCCTGTGCATTTAAACAGATACGATCTTCTTTTGAATAACCGGCAGGAACAAGTCCTTCATCTGCCATCTTACTTGTAAGAGTCAAAACTCTTGGACAGTTAATTCCCGCTTCTTCCATCTCTTTCTGATGTGTAAGGGTACTGCGGATTTCTCCATAATGAACACAAGTACCTTTTTCAAGAACAATCAGTTTTTTTACAAATTCACAAAGCAGCATAATTTTCTGTTCTGCTACTACAATTGTTATGCCTTTTTCTTCGTTCAATTTTTTTAATAATTCAAAAATCTGAACTGATGAAGCAGGATCCAATTCTCCTGTTGGTTCATCAAGAACAAGCACATCTGGTTCCAGAGCAAGAATTGCTGCAATTACAACTTTCTGCTTTTGTCCACCACTAAGAGAAGCAACTTCTCTATGGCGCAATTCCCCAATTCCAAGTGCATCTAATGCAGAAGTGATTCTTCCTTCTATTTCTTCTGCTGGTACACCAAAATTTTCCAGACCAAAAAGGATTTCATCTTCAACAAAATAACTTACCAGCTGACTTTCAATATCCT
>JAKSTH010000224.1 GCA_024402655.1 Treponema sp.
TTCGACCATAGCTTAGCATAGTTAGTTTTAGGAAAAAGACATTTCAACCTAGGTTGAAATGTCTTTTTTTTTATAAAAAATCTTCGTTTTTAATTCTTAATTCTTCATTTATTATGCCGATAATAAAGATATGGCAGAAAGAAATACAAAGAACAGAAACACAGGTTTAGCAGTTGCAGTTTTTTTATTGTTTGCACTTGTTTTAGTAATATTATTTTTTGTTAAGAAAGATCAGATTATGACTAATTTTAAAGAAACAAATTTCTTTGAAAGAGTCGTTGGAAAAACACCAGATTTTGTAGAAAATCATGTACCTGCAGCTACAAATACATCAGAAGAAAAAATCCCATTACCAGAAGAAGTTCCTTTAACAATTAATCTGGAACCAGAAGTTGCTCCTGTAAAAAAAGTTGAAGAAGAAACACCTTCGGAAGTAATTAGAAAAGAAGAGCAGAAAGCAGAAGAAAAAGCAGTAGAAAAAGTTGTTGAAAAGAAAGAAGAATCTAAACCAGCAGCTGTTACTCCTAAAGCTCAGATAGAATTACAGTTATGTTTTATTACAATTGATTCTGACGGTTCAATTTCAAGGAAAATGGTAAAACGTAGTGTTGAAAAAAATGACTCTCCATTAACAACTTCCATCAATTTATTAATGGCAGGCCCAAATACCAGCCTTGCAAGTGAAAAAGATTGTCATTCTTTGATTCCAGGTGGTTCAAAACTTTTAAGCGCTCGTGTACAAAATGGTGTGGCTTATTTAAACTTTAATGACAGTTTTGAATTTAATCCTGATGGTGACGGATACTTGAGCACTCAGCTTATGCAGGTTGTTTATACAGCAACTACATTTTCCACAGTAACAAGCGTTCAGTTCCTTATTGAAGGGGAAAAACGTGAATATCTTGGAAGTGAAGGCCAGTGGATTGGCTCTCCACTTTCAAGAAGCTCATTTAATTAATTTTATAACTATTAATAATCTTGTCGTAATAACTTCTTCTAGTGTTATATGCATGGAAGAAAGTTGACAGATAGAAGTAATTAAAATCATTAGAATTCTTATCTTTTGTAAGAATTTCAATTCCTTTAATCATATTATTATCTGAGTAAATATTTTTTATAAGTTTAATCTGATTTTCTTCCTTGTTATAGTAAAATTCTAAATATCGAAGATTACAGTATGAATCCTGGAAGCTTGAACATAAAGATTTTGTGAGAGAAAGCAGACAGTAATTTGTATCATCTGGAAGAGCTGTAAGCTTTGAAAGAACAATAATTCCTTCATCTTTAAATTGAGCAAAGTTATAGTTAGTAGTCCAGTTGGAATCAATATTTACAGAAAGGTTTTCATATTCGAAAGTACGGGCTTTTGTGTTTTTATCCAGCTTTTCTAGATTTGTTTTGAATTTTTGTGTAAATCCTTTAAATCCTGAAAAAGTTGTATCGTTGCTAGACTGAATTTTTCCAAAACAAATACATTCCAAAAGGGTATTGTTTTTCATATCAATAATATTTTTTACATTAAAGAAAGGAATTATAGCATCAAAAGTAAGATAAACCTGTCCGCCAAACTGTGGGAAATCCTGTTTAATAATAAGACCGTTATTTTTGAAAAAATTGCTTATAAGGTATTTTGGATTTTCTGGTGAAACATTTCCGGCTTTAATTCTACGGGAAGAAAATTCATAAAGAAAATCATGAAGATAGTTTAGAATATCAATTTCTTCGGGTGTATTTGAAATGCTTGTAATAAGTCGTTCACCTGTCATATCCCAGAAGTCAGAAGAAGGATTTATAGATACCAGAATACTAATGTCTCGTTCAGGAAGATTATTTTTTGTGTCCTGTGGAGCATAATAGCGAACCTGGAAAGATGATTCATTATACATTAAAAGACCAATATAACTTTCCTGTGTAAAAGAATAATCTCTGTAATAAACAAAATCGCCAGATGAATCTGGAAGATAAGATTTAAAACCTGGCATTGCAAAAATTAAGAATGAAAAATTAAGAATTAATAATGATAAAAATAGTTTTTTCATGTGATTTTTAACCTCTTATATATTAAACAATCATATAACGAATTCAGTACAAAAAAAAGAGATTGATATAAAACCAATCTCTTTTTTT
>JAKSTH010000225.1 GCA_024402655.1 Treponema sp.
AATGCATTGATGTAAGGCATGTAGCAGGTTGTTGTATTACATTTTTCTGTAGCGTATTCCTTAATCTTTTCAGCTGGAATTCCAATGTGATAAAGCCATTCTTCTGCAATCTCTTCACCTGTACATTCTCGCATTGGCTTTTTCATAAAGTTTCCAGGTTTGTTTGTGCTGAGTGCATAGAACCAGACAAGAACTGTATCTTTATCCTGAGCCTTGAACTGTGGCTGACGGTTGATTGTCCATGAACAGTACCAGTTTTCTGTAGAATCTTTTACAGTAACAATTCCACCGGTTGTAACTTTTCCTTCACGAGGATCACGCTTACAAACGTTGATAATATGCTGAATGATGTCTTCATCTTTTGTGGCAATTGTAGCACTCATCCAGTTTGTAGCCTCAGGATCATCACAGAAGTTATCAGGATTTCCAAATTCACCATTGATTGCCTGTGCCGCAATGTTTTTCCACATATCCCAGCTTTCGCCGCCACCAACTCTGATTCCGCTTAAATCAGGCGCATGAGTCTGGTCACCATAACAAGAAGTATCTGTACAGCAGCCGTTTGTAATGAAAACCAAATCATCTTCTGTAAGGTCGATTTTCTTTTCTTCGCCACCTTTTGTGTAAACAATCTGCTTTGCAACTTTTTTGTTTGGCTTGTTGTCAATTACAACGTTTGTAACATTTACGCCAAATTCAATCTGAACTCCGTGTTTTTCAAGCCATTTCTGAAGTGGAAGAATCATACTTTCGTACTGATTGTATTTTGTAAAACGAAGAGCAGAAAAATCTGGTAAACCGTCAATGTGATGAACATAACGGCAAAGGTAACGCTTCATTTCCAAAGCAGAAGACCAGCGCTGGAAAGCAAACATTGTCTGCCAGTAAAGCCAGAAGTTTGTAGACCAGAATGAATCTGGTAAAATGTCGCTGATTTTCTTTCCTTCCAGTTCTTTTTCCTGAGTGATGAAAAGTTTTGAAAGAGCTAATGCACTTTCTCTATCAAGGGCAAATTTTTTGTCTGTATGAGCATCCTGACCACAGTTGATTGAAGCACGGCAAAGTGAATAGTTTGGATCGTGTTTGTTGAGCCAGTAATATTCATCAAGAACAGAAACGCCTGGAGTTTCAATAGATTCTACATCGCGGAAAAGATCCCACATACATTCAAAATGGTTGTCCATTTCACGACCACCGCGCATGTAAAATCCTTTTGTAATATCTTTGCGGCCATCACATGAACCGCCAGTCATGTCCAGCTTTTCCAAAAGATGAACATTTTCACCTTTTAACTGACCGTCACGAACACAGTAAAAAGCTGCAGCCAGACCTGCAAGACCTGTTCCAATAATATAAGCTGATTTTTTGTCAGCTCCCTGTGGTTTTTCTGGATGAGCAAATGCTTCATAAGTTCCAGCTGAATAATACATACGTTACCTCCGTAAAGTTGTTGTTTGGTATAATTAATTTCAATTAATTTTTAATGTTGTAATTAATCTAATACCAAAATATTCAGATGAAACTAAACAATTTGCTACATTTGTCGTAAATTTAGACACTTGTCGCAAATTGTACAATTTTTTTTTATTTCTGCGATTTTAAATCTTATTTCTTTTTCCCAAGATTATTCAAAGAATGTTCAATTGTTCCCTGCAACAGAATCCCAAGGCGACTTACAATCTGTTCAGGATCTTCTTCCATATCATTACGAATCCAGTCTTTCACTAGTGCTACAAAAGCAAACTTATAGAAATCCGCAATAAATTTTACATCTTCTTCTTTTACAATATAATTCTGGGCTTTTTCATTAACTACAGAATAAATGATAGGATAAACAAGATTATATAGATGAGTTGTTAATAGTTCAGAAGGAGCATTTTTATAGACATTCAAAGTAAAAGATTTTTTCTTTCTAAATTCTTCAAATATAGTTACAAAATTTTCCTGCCAGGTTTCGTAAGAACAGGAATCCTTCAAAAGCTCTTTTTCATCTTCAAGCCACATCCATTCCAGAAGATCAATAATATCCCTGAAATGATAATAAAAAGTCTGCCGGTTTATTCCAGCTTTTTTAGAAATATCTTCAATTGTGATTTTGTTCAGATTTTTTTCGTTCAGAAGTTC
>JAKSTH010000226.1 GCA_024402655.1 Treponema sp.
CGGTCAGAAAGGTGCTCGTCGCCGCTTCCAGTTCTCAAAACGTTAGTTTTTGGAACTCGAAAAGAGACTATATTTTTATACAAAACGCGATTGGTTTTCATGCCTGTCGCGTTTTTTTATGTAAAAGTGATATGATTATTTCATCAATTATTCCAACTTCCTATAATGGTATGTATAAAGTTTCTCCGGCAGAAGGTCCTGCATTTTTTGTAAGACCGGAATATCTTCCTGGCATTAACTTTGAGGAAATTGAATCTGGCTCAGAATATAATGAATCACAAACAGATATCCTTTTAGACGCTGGGCTTGCCTGTGTTGTTGAATTAAAAGCTGTTGAATATCTGGCTCGTTGTGAGCAAAGTCGTTTTGGTCTAAATAGAAAACTAACTGAAAAAGGGTATGAAAAAAAATATATTAATATGGCCCTTGATTTATTAGAATTAAAAAATTATTTAAGTGATTATCGTTTTAGTACAGCATGGCTTCATTCAAGAAGTTTAAATCACTATGAAGGCAAAATAAAACTTAAGCTAGAATTGCAAAAAAGAGGAATTGATAAAACTATAAGTACTAAAGCTGTAGAAGAATTTTTTGAAGATAATAACGAAGAAGAAATCTGTCTTAAAGCATACAAAAAATTTATTAAACAAGGAAAATCAGATGAAAAACTTGTGGCAGCTATGAATAATGCAGGTTTTTCATTTAAAATGATAAAAGAAATTAAACAGATATATGAGGAAAATAATGAAGCTTAATAAAGTTGTTTTATTTGCATTTTTAATTTTAATAACAATGTTTACATCATGCAGTAAAAAAGAATACTACATCAATCTTCCTTCTGATGTTTATTCTAAAATTTCAGAAAAAACGGTTTATGAAGATAAAAAATTGCTTGTAAAATTAATTGATATTTTGAATCCAGAATCATATGAAAATCTTAAGTCTAAAAAGCTTAATTCTAAGATTATTGCAAGTATTTCTACTTATAAAGAATATGCTCCTTTGCTTAAAAATCATTTTGAACCCGAAGTTTCTGCTCCTCTTATTGTAAGTGTTTATGATTCTTCAAAAAATGAAATTATTACTTCTGATAGAAAAGAAACTTTGCAGCTTGAAAAACATGTTTTGTTTCCATGTTTGCCTTTTTCTGAAAATATGCCTCTTGTAATTGATGATTCCCTTTTAAATGAAAATAAAGAAGTCAAATTTTACTATATAAATGAAATTCCAATGGGAAATATTGCTCTTCCATACTCAGCAAAGCCTAAATCAGAAGGCGTAAACGATTTACGTGCAATGGATGCAATTTATCCGGATAGTGATGATTATCCATTTTATCAGAAAGTTATGGCTGAATGTAAAAGTTTGATTCCAGCTGAAAAGGAAAGTAAAAAAATATTTTTAAAGCTGGCTGAAATCACTTTTAATTGGTTCAATGATGATTTTTACAATACTTTTTATATTCAGGATGAAAGTCCGGATCTATTTTTTACAGCAGCTACTGGTGATATTATGATTGCCCGTGGAGTAGAAGATATTCTTATTGATAATGAAAGTCCAGATAAGGTTTTTAATGATACCTTAAAAGTTTTACAGCATAATGATTTTACAATGGGAAATCTGGAAGGTGTTGTTACAACTCGCTGGGATGCTGCAATCAAAACTTATACTTTTAAGTTTAAGAAAAAAGCTTTGCCTCAGTTGAAAGCTGCCGGATATGACTATTTTATGATTACGAACAATCATTCTTATGATTATGGTGAAGTAGGATTTAAAGATACATTGGCTGCATTAAAAGAATATGATTTTAAATATTCTGGTGCTGGATACAATAAAGATGAAGCAAAAGAAATGTATTCTACAACTATAAAAAATACACCAATTTCTGTTTTGTCGGTTGGTGCTTATCCTGTAGAAATGTCAGGCTTTAATGGTGCAAAAACTGCAACTGCAACAGACAAGCGTGCCGGCATTCTTTGGAAGTCAGATGACATTTATGAAGAAGTTAAAAAAGCAAAAGCTAGAGGGGATTTTGTAATCATTAATGCTCATGCTGGTAGTGAATATGTAAAAAAGCCAAATGCAGTACAAAAAGAATTTTATGAAAAATTATGTGA
>JAKSTH010000227.1 GCA_024402655.1 Treponema sp.
TCATGATATGAATCAGAATAATTCTTTGAAAGTCTTTTATCTATCCATACTGTCTTTTCTTTATCGATAGTCACGACACGTTTTTTAAATAGCAATTCAAGAGCTTCTTTATATATAGATTCACTTACCTTATCTAGCAATTCAAAATATGCAGTTGCGTATTTACAGTCATTACTCAGCAAATTAATATTTTTACCAACAATTTGTTTTTTTAAATCATCTTCTTTAACAATTGGATGCGTTTCATTTAATTCTTTTAATTTTGAAACAATCACATTTGCAAGACGATAAACACAAAGTTCTTTTACGGAACCACCATTAATATGTAAATCTACATAGAGCATAAGCGCTGCAATATGCTTACACATCTTATGTTCATTCAAATACGGACAAGTACAATTAGCATACATAATTTTTCTATTTTTAAAATCAATAGCAAAACAAACATCATATGGATGTGTACCATATATCTTTGCATGAACAATATTACCATCCATTTGAAAATCTCTAATTCTATCAAGATATTCGAATCCACGAATAATGTATTTGAACGCAACTGATTGTTTAAAACCAAATCTATTTTTGTAGCTCATAGTAACAATTTTTAATCCTTCAAACAATTTAAAGGGATAACATAAATTCCGTCTTCCCTTTTATAGCAAGGCCCAAACGCTGTAATAATTGCCATAAAAGTTGGCGCAACAACATCACTTTTTGTAGCAAGCTTGTTTTTAAGTAAATTTAATTTTTTTGCACCATAATTTACTAATTCTTCACCACCAAGCTTAATTTCGATGGCAGCCCATTTCCCTTTTGGCATGCGAATAATAGCGTCACACTCCAAATTGCTATGATCTCTATAATGCATTACACTACCACCATACAAGTCACTATAAATTCTTAAATCCCTAATTGCAAAATCTTCAAAAAAGAATCCAAAAGAATTTAGATCATTTAATAAATCATCTGGAGATATGCCAAGAGCTTGACAAGCAATTGATGTATCAACAAAGTGTCTAGTTGGAGTTGTAAGAATTGCTGTTTTTGATCTTATATTTGGGCACCAAGCATCCAAATCCTCAATAATATATAAATCTTTCAATGCTTCTAAGTAATCATAAAGGGTTTCTTTATTTAAAGTTCTTTCTTCGTTTTGAATAACATCTTGAAGAATTGAATTTAAAGAAGCACGAGTCGAAATATGTCTAGCGTATGATTTTAATATGAATTTAAAGTAACTTGGTTTTTTATTTCTAAACTTTTCATTTTTAGAATCTTCAAATTCGAATAAACTATTATAGTAATTTTTTGTAATTTTAATTGAATTTTCTTCATTCGCCATTACAGATAAAGGCCAACCACCACGGCAAATTTGAAAAGCTGTTTTATAAAGTGTTTGTTCTTGATTAGGGTGTAGAGAAAATTCGCCATTTTCAAATAAATTAAACAAGGAAATAATACCTAACGATTCCTTAGATTCAAATAAAGACATTGTTCGCATTTTAAGTTTAGAAATTCTACCAGCGCCATTATGTTGAATCAAACTCTTATCAGCAGGTGTTGAAGAACCAGTTAAAATATATTTTCCAAACTGATAATCCTCGTCTAAATCTTGTTTTATGTAGTTCCATACATCAGGAACTTTTTGCCATTCATCAATTAAATGAGGCTTTTCACCCACTAAAGCAATTCCGGGATTTAACAAAGTTTTATTAACTGTATCAACGGTATTTATCCTAAATATACTTTTAGCATACTGTTCACATGATGTGGTCTTTCCACAAAATTTTGGTCCCTCAACACAGATTGCTCCTATTGTTTGACTATATTCTGCAATTTTTTTATCAATATATCTTTTATAATAATCTTTCATACAATATCTCCTTAACTTATTTATATTATAATATAATTTTCATAAAAAATCAATAATTTTAGAGTATTTTGCAATGTCTATTTAGAGTGTTTTGCAATAAATTTTATACGTTATAGTTAAATATTACTTGTTTTTAGAGTGTTTTGCAACGTCTTTTTAGAGTATTTTGCAATATGTTTTTC
>JAKSTH010000228.1 GCA_024402655.1 Treponema sp.
TTAATCTACAATTCCAAACCACCAGCCGTAGTTTTTCAAAATAGTGTCAAAACCAGTCATTTCAGCTTCAGAATCTACTATAAAATTAATGAGCTGGTCATAACTTGATTTATCGTTATACAAAGTTTCGTGAGGAATTACTGCAGAAATACAAGTGTCTGAATATTTTGTTCCTTCATAAACTTCTTCAATTGTCAGACGAACTTTTTTTACTGGCTGTTCAAACTGAATAAAATTGAAATAAACATAATCTTCAAAAGAAACTGTCTTAGAAGTGCCATTTGTTAAATCTTCTACAAGAAGTGTTTTTACACGAGGATTTTCCTTATAAAGTTTAAGATTTGCAATGTCTGTAAAACCATTTAATATAGAAACTCCTGGGATTTCTTTTGTAAAGGTTATAGTAACACTTTCGCCAATTCCGTTGCCTTCTGCCCCTTCTACCCAAGGAATATGCTTATAATTCCAGGCATAAGGATGACATCTGCAGCCACCAGCAGTAAAACATTTAAGAAGATTATCAGGTGTATAATTTACTGTTTTTCCATTAAGTTTTTCAGAGAAAGAAGATGTCGATTCTATATTTTCTACCAGATCCATTCCTCTAAAAGGTATATCATTTTCCTCTAAGTCATAATCATTTTTGCCGTCATTTTCAAACTGAGAGAAATCCTGTGTAAGTCTTTTGCCTTCAATAATCAGCAGTTCTTTATTATTCAACTTTAATTTTAAGAAACCATCTTTATCAACATACATCTGGTTTCGGTTAAGTTTAGTAATATAATTTCCATTACCTTCTACAGCTAAAAATAACTCATCATCTGTGTAAAAAATGTTAAAGCCAGCTTCTATATCACCTATATAAAATGATTTTAACTTGTCTTTCAGTCTGCTTAATTCAAAATTAGTTTTTTCGATATAACCTTTTAAATCTGCTGCATCAATAAATTCTTTTGTATATTCAAGTTTTTTGGAATCATCATATTCTTCAAATTCTTCATCTGAAACAAAAATCCAGGCAAAGGTTTTTTCATTATGTAAAATATAGTCAGGAATCTTATCATTCTGAATGGCATACCAATAACCTGTTTTACCATTTATAGTTTCTGATTTTGAACTTCTTGCCAAAGTTTCAAATTTTAATCCTGGTAAAAGCGGCATATTCACTTTCCCATATTCATCCATAACTTCTTCATTTTTCAAACCAACATAATAACCATAGTTTGAAAGATAACTTGTAATCGCTAACTGGCTTAATTTAAAATCTGAAAAGAAAAGTTCCTGTGAATTTACATCTGGTGCAGAATAAAGTTTTATTTCTTCTTTTGAAGCCATCACTTTTCTGTCCAGAATAACTTCCATATCATAAAAATATGAAGTATCTCCATCTGAAAGATACTTGGTCTGTTTTGGATAATTTGGAATTATAATATCCTCATAAACATAATAACCTTTTCCAAAAAGATAATAGCGGTTTTCATCAAATACAAATTCAATTTCTTTTTTATCACCAAACAAATTTTTAAGAGCTGTTTGCTGCTGTTCTTTTATAGAATTATCCAAAGAAAATTTTATATCTTTTTCTTCCGGACACTTCATTTTTAGAACATCTTTTTCATAAGAACATTCTCCAGTCGCATATGCACCATTATGAGCTAATTCATATTTAAACTGCTTATCATTTTCTTTGATAGTAAAAAATATATTATACTGTGGATCTTCCCACATGAATGGAAGGTCGTTGCCAGAATTGCTGCTTTCACTTTTAGAATTTTGTTTTGATTTGTTTGCAGCCTGATTAGAATTATCTTTGTTACACCCAGCAAGTACAGCTAAAACTGATAAAATTAAAGAAATTAATATTAGTTTTTTCATAAGACTCTCCTGTTAAATTTTGAAGGAAACTCAAAATAAATAGTTATGATGAACTAAAAATAACACATCATTTTAAAAATAAAAACCCTTCCTGTGAAAAAAACACAAGAAGGGTGAATGCCAGGCCTGGCGTATCTAATTTTTCTACGAAAAATTAGTGGTGGA
>JAKSTH010000229.1 GCA_024402655.1 Treponema sp.
CAGATACAATCATTATTTCTGTGTTAAACGGTATTTCCAGCGAAAAAACAATTGCTGAAGTTTATGGCATGGATCATCTTATTTATTCGGTTGCCCAAGGAATGGATGCAATGAAATTTGGAAACAAATTGAATTTTACAAAATGTGGAAATCTTCATATCGGTTTTTCAAAAGATACAAAAGATGAAAATGTTCAGGCTGTCAGAGATTTTTTTGACAAAGCAAAAGTACCATATATTTTTGAAGAAGATATTAATTACCGCATGTGGAGTAAATTTATGCTGAATGTAGGAGTAAATCAGACATGTATGGTTTATGACACTACATATCAGGGAGTGCTGGAAGAAGGTAGTGAAGCAAACAGAACTTATTTAAGTGCAATGCGAGAAGTAATTGCCATTGCTCATGCAGAAGGAGTTCCTCTTACCGAAAAAGATGTTACTACTTATGTTGATATTACCCGTGGTTTAAAACCAACAGGCACTCCATCTATGGGACAAGATAGAATTAACAAAAAACACTCAGAAGTAGAAATGTTTGCAGGCACTGTAATTAAAATTGCGGCTAAACATAATATTTTAGTCCCAGTAAATCAGTTCTTGTATAACCGGGTAAAAGAAATAGAAAAAGAATATTAAACCGACAAAAACAAGGGAGTTTATGAAAACTGTAGTAAAAGAATCAACTTATGAAAAAGTTTTGGAATTAAAGCCAAAAAAACTTAAAAAGCCTGTAAAACCTGCTTTTTTCTGGCGTTTTCTTATAAAAACAATTGCAAAATCAGATTTAAAAAAATCAAACTTCACTTATACTCATGACGGCAAAGCTTTGGACACAATCAGAAAGCAGCCTTGCCTTGTTTTAATGAATCATTCCTGTTTTATGGATTTGGAAATGATAGAGACAATCGTTTATCCAAAACCGTTGAATATTGTATGTACCAGCGATGGTTTTGTTGGTAAAGCGGGATTTATGAGAAGCATAGGCTGTATTCCAACAAATAAATTTGTAACAGATTTTGTTATGGTAAAAAACATAAAATATGCTCTGGATAAATTAAAATCTTCTGTGCTGATGTATCCGGAAGCAAGTTACAGTTTTGATGGAACTGCTACAGATTTACCACAAAGTCTTGGAAAATGCTTAAAGTTGTTGAATGTGCCGGTAATTATGGTAAAAACATTCGGGGCATTTGCAAGAGATCCTTTATATAACAATCTTCAGGTGCGCAAGGTTGATGTAAGTGCTGATGTTAAATTACTTTTTACTCCAGAAGAAGTGCAGTCAAAATCAGTTGATGAATTGAATCAGACTTTGAAAAATGAATTTACTTTTGATAACTGGAAATGGCAGCAGGAAAATAATGTAGAAATTAAAGAACCTTTCCGTGCTGATTTTTTGAACAGAGTTTTATACAAATGCTGCAATTGTAATGATGAAACTTCTATGGAAGGTAAAGGAACTGATTTAGTTTGTAAAAAATGCGGCACAAAATGGACTTTAACAGAAAAAGGGTTTTTGCAGCTGAAAGAGGGATGTGAATCAAAAATCAATTTTAATCATGTTCCAGATTGGTACAAGTGGCAGCGCCAGCAGGTTAGAAAAGAAATTGAAGATGGAACTTACAAAATTCAGTGTGATGTAGACATTTATATGATGGTTGATACAACTGCAATTTATAAGGTTGGAGAAGGAAATCTTCTTCACACAAATCAGGGCTTTGTTTTAGATGGCTGTAACGGAAAACTTCATTATGAACAAAAACCCAAAGCCAGCTACAGTCTTTATTCAGATTATTTCTGGTATGAAATTGGCGATATGATTTGTATTGGCGATATGAAAACTTTATATTATTGCTTCCCAAAAAATACCAGCGACATTGTTGCAAAAGCAAGACTTGCTACAGAAGAATTATATAAAAGCTTGAATTAGTGATTTTTCAGTTAAATAAGCCGATTGTCGGACTTGAACTGACCCCTCCAGTCGCAAACG
>JAKSTH010000023.1 GCA_024402655.1 Treponema sp.
TAATTTTTGTCCCATTCTCATTGAACTTTTCATACAACCTCCTATTGATTGTATTCATGTAAATTTCTCCGTCTGACTTTTACAGTAGAATAGACTGCCCTGACTTTCACAGGATTGGAGTTGAACCGCCAGCACACAACTGACTTCTGTTCAAATATCAAAATAATTTATCACATTACCTACTTTTTTAGTAGACATATAAGGTATTATAAAAATATTATTTTCGTTATAATTTCTGTATGAAAAAATTATTCGGGCTTTTTTTATTCGCTTTACTTTTATCTTCCCTTTTTGCTGAACAGATTTACGATAGCCGTGGAAATTTAATTCGTTCCAGCCAGTGGTTACAAAGAACACCTCCTAAAAAAGAAACTGAACCTGTTTCTGCCATAGAAGTAACTGAATCTGAACCAGAAGATGAACCTTTAATACCGGAACAACAATCTATGAAGTCTGTAAATCTGACTGCAGATAAAGTGTACGGCCAGGAAGAAATTGAAAATTCCGCCTGTAATTCTCTTCCAGATTTTCTGCAGGAAAAAGGATTTTTAATTATGGCTTCTGGTGGCAGCGGAACAAAAACCGAATTAAGCTACAAAGGTTTTACTTCATTCTGCATTAAAGTATACATAGACGGCATTTTGGCAAATAATGCTTCATCTGGAGAATTTGACTGGAATTCCATAGACTTAAATTCCATAGAATCTATTGTTGTGTCAGAAGTTCCGCCTGTTGGCATAAGTGAATTTGCCGGAGCCTGCATATTCATAACTACAAAAGGAACAAATCTTAGTTTTTTACAGACAGAAACTGCCATAGACTCTTACGAAACTAATTTTTTAGACGGACTGTACCAGTCTTTTAATTATGGTTCCCTTAATAACAAACTTTATTACCGGCTGGCAGCTTCTACTATTTTTGCAGACAATGAATATAACCGGGCAGATGCAGGAGAAAATACTTATATCAATAAATACAATTTTTCCCGCATGGCAAATGCAAACTTGAACTGGAATTATTCTCTGGCTCAAAATCATAACATAAGCGGTGCCCATACACTGGCCTATAATCAGGTAAAAGCCTTTGGAACTACAGACAGTCTGACCACAGGCATAGAAGAAGATTTTACTACTCAAAACAATCTTACCTATACTTATGAAAAAGACAACTTAAGATCCCAGACCATTGCTTCATATTTTTACGGGCAAATAAATTATTTAAATCAATACAGAAGAACCGGCAGCGACATAGACAAAACAAAATTGCAAAATATTGCCATCCGTCAGAATTTAAGCTGGTATTTCGACGCTTCTGCAGGTTTCCGCCAGGAACATCTTTTTTCAAATCAGGGAGACCGTTTTCAGCTTGATTTAGGATTAAGCAAGGAATTTTCTTTTGGTGATTTTGTTTTCACTCCATGTTTGCAAACCATAGCCTACAGTCAGCAGGATGGCTGGCATTTTCAGGCTCTTCCACGACTAACTTTAACCTATGCAGGTAATCTTACTTTGGCAGCGTACAGAACTTTTACATTGCCAACCTTTAATCAATTATACTGGCCAGATTCGGCTTCATATTCTGGAAATTCACAGTTGAATCCTGAACAGGGATGGTCTGTTACCCTCTCTTATAACCCAGAAACTATGCCTTTTTACGGTCGATTCACCTATTCTTATTACGAAAATAAAATCCGCTGGACAAATGTAGAAGGCAAACTTATGCCTATGAACACAGCAAATGCAGATTATTATATTGCAGCAGCCGGTTATGAAGATTCTTTCTGGGAAAACCGCATTCATGTAACTGCAGATGCAACTATGACCCAAGCCCGTCTACGCCAAACTTACAAACAGATTATGTGGGTTCCAGAATATCAGCTACATGGAAGCTTTAATTTTAAATACAAAAACTTTCAAGCCCTGGCAGATTATTCCTGGACCAGCTGGCGCTACAAACAAAACGATAATCAGGATTTTTATCCTGCTTTCCACATGCTGGACTTAAATTTAAGCTATCAGATAAATCCGGAATTCCAGCTTTATGCAAAAGTCACAAATCTTTTAGACCAAAGAGTTCCATATCACGACGGTTATTATATTCCAAGCCGCAAATGGACTCTTGGACTTAAGATTAAAAGATAAACAAAATAGAATCATCCTATTTTACAAGATTTTCCTTATTATACTTCAGTCAATTTTCTTTATAATTTAAGAAAACAATAAATTAGTGAGGAAAATTGATAATGGAAAACTTTTCATTCTACAGTCCAACAAAATTTGCCTTTGGTAAAGATAAAGAAAACGAAACTGGTAAATTAGTAAAAGAATTTGGTGGAAGCAAGGTTCTTATTCACTTTGGTGGTGGTTCAGTTGTAAAATCTGGACTTTTAGACCGTGTAAAAAAATCTTTAGATGCAGAAGGCATTGCATATGTAGAACTTGGTGGAGTTCAGCCAAACCCAATCGACACAAAAGTATACGAAGGAATTGAACTTTGTAAGAAAAATGGTGTTGATTTTATTCTTGCTGTAGGTGGCGGTTCTGTAATCGACTCTTCTAAAGCAATTGCATTAGGTTGCTGCTACGAAGGAGATTTCTGGGATTTCTATTCATATAAGGCTCAGCCAAAAGCTGCTCTTCCTGTAGGTACAGTTTTAACAATTGCTGCTGCAGGTTCAGAAGGTTCTCCAGACTCAGTTATTACAAAAGTGGACGGTATGCACAAAAATGGTTTTGGTAACGACTTGATTCGCCCTCGCTTTTCAGTATTGAACCCTGCATTAACACAGACTTTGCCTGCTTACCAGACTGCGTGTGGTGCAACAGATATTATGGCTCATGTTTGTGAACGCTATTTTACAAACACAACAGATGTAGAAACAACAGACCGTCTTTGCGAAGCTGTTCTTCTTTCTATGATTAACGAAACACCAAAAGTAATTGCAGATCCAAACAACTACCAGGCTCGTGCAAATATTATGTGGGCTGGTATGGTTGCCCATAATAACATTGTTGGTGTTGGTCGTTCTCAGGACTGGAATTCACATGGAATTGAACATCAGCTTTCTGCTTTGTATGATTGTGCACATGGCGCAGGTCTTGCAGTTATTATGCCAGCATGGATGAAATATGTTTATAAGCACGATGTAATGCGTTTTGCACAGTTTGCAGTTCGCGTTTGGGGATGCAAAATGGACTTTTCAAATCCAGAAAAAACTGCATTAGAAGGAATTGCTGCATTCCGTTCTTTCTTAGATTCAATCGGCATGCCTTCTAAAATCAGCGAAGTTGGTGGAAAAGAAGAAGACATTCCTCAGCTTGTAAAACTTTTTGGTTTACCAGAAGGTGGAAAAACAGGCGGATTTGTACAGCTTTCTTCAGAAGATGTTGCTAACATTTATAAATCTGCATTGTAATTTTCTTTCAAAAAAAAGTGGAAATTCTGGAAAAGTATAGTATTATTAATATATACAGATTTAAGACTTTTATTGCTGGAGGTAATTACTATGCATACAAAATTCGGATTAAATCAGGTTGACTTTGAAACAATGGTCGATGAAGAACGTTTTTCAGAACTTGCACAGAAATTAAAGGAATCTTTAGAAAAAGGAAAGATTCGCGAAGGTGATTACGAAAGCGGCATGGACTGGCTCCGTAAATCAGCTAAGATGAAAGGAAAAACAATCTAACCTTAAGTATAAAAAAGGGCGAACTTCTTTTAAGAGGTTCGCCCTTTTTTTATTCATGATATATAAAACCTTTTACAGGTTTTGGGTTGTCTGTATGCTCTCCCAACATTTTTTCCAGAAAAACAATATCGTACCAGCGGTTAAACTTGTATCCGCACTGGTGCCAGTGGGTAACATTTTTGTATCCCATTTTTTCGTGGAACTTTACACTGTCGTGAGTCAAATATTCATCTTCTTTTTCAATATAAGCAACCCCGGCATAAACATTTAAAACATTAAGTTCTTTCAGCTGGCGTTCCAGTTCCCCCAACAAAGCGGCCCCAGCTCCACTTCGCCTGCAATCTTTATCAACATATATCGAAGTTTCCACAGTCCATGCATATGCCGCTCTGGATCTAAAAGTATGGGCATAAGCATACCCAATAATTTTACCATCCTGAACTGCCACAATATAAGGATACTGTTTTTTTACATTTTCAATTCTTTGTTCAAATTCTTGTACAGAAGGAACATCCCATTCAAAAGTCACAGCAGTATCTGTTATGTAATAAGAATATATTTCCAAAAGTCTTGCAGCATCACTTACTTCTGCCGCTCTCAATTCAAATTTACTCATATTTTCTCCAAATCAGAAAAAATCTGTGCCTAGTATTTTATTACAAGAACACTTTTCGAAGGAATTTTTACACAGCCTTCAATTTTTTTAGCTTCAACTTTATAAGCAGCTGCTTCTGGGAATCTCATTTTACAAAGTTCTGCATTGCTCATAATATCTGCACTAATAGATTTATTTGGACCGTTTGGATCAACTGAGCCGTTTGCAACAGGTACCACAACTTTTCCACTGGCAGCACCAAACACTGCTACTTCAGCTTCCACACTTATAGCTTTTTCATTTTCATCAACCAGATTAAGTTCTTTGTCTTCTTCCGAACCATTTACAATCTTTAATATTGTATCTTTTCCGTCTTTAACTAAAGAAACATAAAGCTGAGCTTCCCGCAAAGTTTTTTCCTGTCCATTTAATTCAAGAGCTTCACTTCCTGCATAATCAGAGAAAAGTTTTTGAATATAATAACTTGGTGTCAAAACAACTTTTTCTGCATCAAACCAGATTAAATCTGGAGTCCACTGACTGTGACCAATTCTATTAAATAAAGGAGCATACGAAGCAAGTTTTACAACATCTCCATTGCGTTCCATACCAGTAATCATAGCAGCTTCTGCCACTGCAGCTTCTACTGAGTTTGTAAGATTTATATCATGTCCTGCATATTCACCGGCAAATACACCAATGCTTCTAGGATAGTTATCATAAAAATCTACATTCTGATAAAGCCATTCTGGTGCCACATAATAGTGTTCATCAACTGCATATGAAAAATTCTTATTTTTTTCAGCATTCTGACGGTAGAAATTCCAAGCCCCAGTATGAAGTTCGTGATTTACAAATGGACCCGCTGTTCCAAGACACTTAATTTCTGGATAAACCTTATGAATTGCTTTTTCAAATGCAATGTAACGAGGAGCAACATCTACCTGTTTACTTTCCCATTGTTCATTACCAATAGCAAGAAGTTCCAGATTAAAGCTTTCTGGATGACCCATTTTTGCTCTAAGGCTTCCCCATTTGCTGGTTACAGGGCCATTAGCAAATTCAATTAAATCTAACGCATCCTGAACATATTCCTGGAATTCAGGGCTGTCTACAGAAACGGTTTCATAAGAACGGAACTGACAGGCAACACCAATATTTAAAACTGGAAGTGGACGGCAGCGGCGTTTTTCTGAAGAAAGTAATTCACAAAGAAGGAAGTATTCATAAAATCCAATTCCGTAACTTTGCATATAATGGCTGTCCTGCATCTCCCATGCATTCAGTGTATTTCCACCTTGAAGTGCCCAAAGATTAGTCTGAATTTTTCTGTCTTTTAATTCACCAACTGTTCCTTTCCAATAGTAGCGATGCATAAGACTTGTTCCTTCCACAATACATCCACCTGGGAAGCGTACAAAACCAGGATGTAAATCGGCAAGAGCCTGGAATAAATCTTTTCTGAAAATGCCTGCTACAGCATCTTCTGGAATCATAGAAATTAAATCAAATTCTACTGAACCTTCTTTTGTAAGAGCAATTTCGAATCTGCCGCCAGTAATTGTACCGTCTGCAATAAGTTCAGTTTCGTAATGTTTCCAAACCTTTGCTTCACAATTTCCAATCATTGCATTGTAGCCGTCAGTTTCTTCTACACTAAAAAATTTAACAGAATTTTTGGCATATACAGTTCCGTCTTTTGTAACACTTACTGTAATTTCTCCGTCTTTATAAAAAACTTCTCTTGCATAAAAAGATACTTTATATTTCAGCCCTTTAGTTAAACAGATTCCATCGTAAGCTTTGTTTGCAAAACCTTCTCCTGCAGCCTTTGCAGTAAATCTTAAATAATGAGGATTTGCATTGCTTACTGGTTCATTGCAGCTAAGTTCAAGATTTTCCTCCTTACCGCAAGTAGAACTCCAGGCATATTTTCCATCTTCCTGAAAAACATAGTTTCTGCCAGTTCCTTTGCTTTTTATAGCTTCAAAAGAACGGTTTTCTATCATTTCTGCATAAAGTCCACCGTCTGCAGCAAGGTTAATATCTTCAAAAAAAAGACCAATCATGTCTTTTGTAATATCTTTTGCTTTTTTATTTGAAAGTATCAGTTTATTTTCACTCATTTTTTATTCCTTAAATTATGTAAGTTGAATTAAATCATCCAGCTTTTGATTTTTGCAATTTCTTCTGCATAACCTTTATCATCATTTGGGGTCTCTAAAATAAAAGGAAGATTCTGCACCCGTTTATTAGTAACTATCTTTTTAAAAGCTTCATCACCAATATGACCTAATCCAATCTTTTCATGACGGTCTTTATGAGCTCCCAAAACATTCATACTGTCATTAATGTGAATTGCCTTTAATTTTTCCAGACCAATTACTTTATCAAATTCATCAAGAACTTTATCAAAATCTGACACAATATCATAACCGCCATCCCAAACATGACAGGTGTCCAGACAAACTCCAATATGATCTTTATCTTTTACCAAATCAATAATCTGTTTAATTTCTTCAAAACTACGACCAACTTCGGTTCCTTTTCCAGCCATTGTTTCCAGCAAAACAGTTGTAGTCATACCATCGAACATAGCCATATTCAAAGCTTCTGCAATCACAGGAATTGTAACTTCAACACCTTGTCCTACATGTGAACCCGGATGAAAGTTATAATATTGATTTGGAGTTGCTTCCATTCGCTGTAAATCATCTTTAAGCATATCCAAGGCAAATTTACGGATATCCATTTTATCTGAACAAAGATTCATTGTATAAGGCGCATGAGCTACCAGTTTTCCAAAACCATTTTCTTTTAAATAATCATTTAAGGCTTTTGCATCTGCAGGATCTATATCTTTTGCAGCCCCACCTCTAGGATTTCTTGTAAAAAAAGCAAAAGTTGTTCCGCCTAATTGTGTAGCAGCTTTTCCCATTGCCAAATATCCGTTTGATGATGATAAGTGATTGCCAATAAAAATCATTCTTTACCCCTTTTTATGATTATTCTATTTTACAATAAAATTTTCATTTACAGAACAATATATTTTCATTTATAGTTAACATTATATTTATATTTCATAAGGAAGTTATATGAAAAAATTATTCGCTTGTTTAGGTCTTTTTCTGTTAGTTACAATTGCTGCTAATGCAAAAATAATTAACATTCCAGTAAATGATATAAAAACTGGTACCCAGAAAATCATTTCAGAATTTGCACCGTTATATTCACTTCCTTCAGATACTTCTCCGGCTTTATTTACCCCACTAACAGGAGAAACTGTTGTAGTTCTTGCAAAAACCGATGAAACTTTCAGCAAAGTTCTTTACAACAAAAAAACAGTTTATGTAAAAAACAGCGACATTTCAGATAATTATGAAAAAGCATTTTTCTTTTACAAAGAAGGTTCCTATGCCACAAAATTTTACAATTCTGTAGTTTCACTGCCACTTTATATTCCTGCAAAAGATGTTAAACAGGCACTAAAAGCAATGAAACCAGAAGAATCTGCTTTTTTTAATACTCACACAATCATAGACAAAACTGCAAAAGGCAAACCATACAAAATTGAAGATAATTATTTTGATTCATTCGAAGAATTTCACATAATGAATGATTTATGCAGCAAATATTTTTATTCTTTAGACAGTAAAGAACAACTCGTTAAAAATGGAAATTATCTTTATGTAAATGCAAGTTATGATAATTATAATTCATATGAAGGATATATTTACGATGAAATTTCTGACATTGTTATTTATACAAAAGATTTTGACGGCAACTCTCTTTTAGGTTTTAAATATTCCAATAAAAATCCTGAAGGGCCTGTAGAAAAAAAGCAGAAACTTATCACTATGGATTTTCATCCAAGAAGTCATGAATTAAGTCTTCTTACAGTTTTAGACCAGACTTACTATTTAGTAGTAGCAGCAGAACATTCTGAATATAATATTGTCTTTCCTGGTGATTTAAGAGGCATTCACAACAAAATCCGAGTTTATTCAAAACCAGGCACATTGACGGATGAAGATTTTTATCTCACTTATAAGAATAACCGTTTTGAAAAACAAAACAACTTTGGCATTCTAAACAGAACTGCAACTTCCATAAGAAATAAACCTTCGGTACAAGGTTCAAAAAGTGTTGGCGTACAGGAAGGAACCCAGCAGATAACAATTTACGGAACTTATGGTTCTGGAAAAATTCAGGATGGAACTTATGATTTGTGGTACAAAATTGCCCAGTTTGAAGAAAAATATGTAAATGCTGCAGCCGTAAATCTCTTTCCTTTTTATGTAAAATGCTATGATTATGAAATAAAAGATGAAGGTGAAAAGAAAATCACTAATGCATACATTTCTGATTACGATGAACTTTTCTTTGAATATTCTTTCCCTTCTAATGATATTGTTCGTGCAGAAAATATAAACTGGATTGGCTTAAAACCTACTGTAGTTGAAAATTTTGCAAAAGAATTTTCAGAGATTTTCATTCAGAAATTCAATTTATCGGAAAAAAGAGAAGCTGTAACAGAAGCAGAATTTGGAACACTTAATTCCACCGACAAAGATTCGGCATATCAATACTCTTTCATTTACGGGAACATGCAGTTGAACCAGGGCTACCTTACTCCAAAAGAACTTACATTAAAAGTTGAAAAGAACACACAGCTTCCTTTGGGACTTCCGGTAAATTCTTCTGAAAAAGCGATTGTCAGCATACTGGGAACTCCAGTTCAAACCATTACTTCCGCAGATTCAACAATTTTGCAGTATTCTACAATTCTAAATGATAATAATGTTTATACTCTGGAAATCACCGTGGAAAATAATAAAATAACTAAACTCAATCTAGTTTTTCAGAATCTTTAGGATGATCCAGGCGGTACTTTTTAAACCAGAACAATAATGCTCCAAAAGGAATGGCAATTGTAATATAAATTGGATTATAAGGTGTACACGAAATTCCGCAGCCAAGTAAATATACTGAAAGCAAAGAAAATCTTAAAGCTCCGGTAGTCCAGTTAATTTCAAATGCTATAATGCCTAAAAGAATCCAGATTGCCCACAGTGCTTTGTTCTTAAACTTTTTCTGGCGAAGACATAAAACAAACATAAAAATTATATAAACAGGAATAATAATGGCCAGCAAAAAGAAAATTACATGTGCAAAGGTTTTTCCTTTGAATGTAAACTTATGCTGGGCCTTTAATGTTTCAGTTGTCACAACAAGATAAACATATGTCAAAAGTTTTCTGGAATCGTTTTTTTCATATGTAAAACTCATAGAAAGAAACTTGTCTTCTGCATACTTATATTCATAACTCAGTTTTGCAAGTTTTTTATCATCTGTTCTATATGTCTGATACCCAATTTGAGTACAGCTTATATATTCTCCAGCAGGAATATAATTAGCCAAATTTTCAAAAGCTTCCACTGTTATTTCTTGCTGCAAATCCGAATTACAGTTATTCAAAAAGAAATCATAATTATTTTTTTGAATAGCTGTGAACATAGTCTGTATAAATTCTTCATCAGCATCTGGTGTTAACTTGCTCATCAGTTTTTCATAACTGCAGGAAGTTAGCACTAAACATAAAAACAATGGTAAAAACTTTATTAACTTTCTCATTTTATATTCCTGTTTATAAAACAA
Organism: Treponema sp.; assembly: GCA_024402655.1. GTDB lineage: Bacteria > Spirochaetota > Spirochaetia > Treponematales > Treponemataceae > Treponema_D. The sequence goes on from JAKSTH010000023.1 coordinate 9,942, forward strand.
TATAACTTATTACTGAATTCTAGTCTAGAAAACTGTAGCATTAGCAGTATAAGTTATTGAGTTATTCAGCTTTAACTGCAAGGTAATTGTATGTTTCCCTTTTCCTAAAACCGAAAGCTGGCGGATAAACTCTGGTCTGTCATAAGTGTAAACACCGTCTACATACCATTTGTAAGTCCAGTTTTCGCTTTCGTATCCGGCAGGAAGTTCTACAGTAAATCTTACATCTGTTGCCGACTGAGTTTTAGTCATTGTGATGTTGCCAAACATTGAAAGAGTACCCACAGTAACTGTAGAAATCCAGCAGGCAGTAAAAGTTTTATCTTCTGTCAAATCATAACTCTGGTTCTTAAGACCGTTCTTTGAATCTTCAATCAATTGGCCATTATACATCCAGCCGGCAAAGGTCCAGCCAGCTTTTGTAACCGAAGGAGTATTTGAAGGATCAAAATTGCTGCCATATTTTCCTTCCACGCTGCCGTTTCCAGAAATAACACCACCGTCTGCATCAAAGTTGAAGATGTAGTTGTTTCTAGAATAATTTATCTGCACAACAGTAGAACCGTCTTCTTTAATTTCCTGCTGAGCAAATGGCAACATTGCTGTAAAGCCTGGAATAGAAAGCGGTGTAGCTTCTGTTAATTCTTCTTTTACACCGTGGCCTGTTTCTCTAAGACTTTCATCTTCTTCGTAAACAGAGTTTGCACCAAGCTTTTCAAAACAATGTTTTACTGTGTAAGGAACACCTTCTCCCAGCTGCCACATTGCATAGTAAGTTACATTATCAGCAGGTACAGTTTCTGGCAAAGAATCAAATTTAGTTCCTGCATAAGTTCTGTCATTCAATTTCCATCCAAGGAAGTCGTAAGAAGTTCTGCCCAAAGCGTTAATTTTTTCTTCGTAAGTAGAATAATCAATTACTGCTTCATATTTAGCTTCAATTTCAATATTTGCAGAATCAGCGTCAACATGAGAACCTTTTTTCTGACCAGCCTTGTAAGCTGCATAGTTCCACATACCACCATTGCTGCTCAAAGTGATTTTGTATGTATTTCTCTTATAGAAGATTTTTACAACAGCTTTTCCATCATCTGTAATCACAACCTGATTTACAGGAGTTTTTGCAGTAAAGCCAGTAATTTCTATTGGCTGAGCTTCTGTTTCATAATCTGGAACTCCAGTTTTAGTTTTATCTGATTCTTTCAGAGAATAATTTTCTTCCAAAGTATCATCTGTACTATCCAGATTTTCAATTAAATGCTGAACTTCATAAGTTACAGGCTTTTTATCCTGCCACAGAACTTTATATTCACAATTTTTAGCAGGGAAAACTGAAGGTTTAGCAACAGCAGTTCCGTTTCCACCAACCATTGCAAATCCCTTAATAGTTTTTCCAATCTTTTTTAAAGTTTCAAAGTCATAAATTGATGAATAGTCTATTTCTGTGCCATATTTTCCAGAAATTATTTTTTTACCAGTATCAGCAGCAGCTTCTTCCCCCGACTTATACTTGTCGTAATTCCACACTCCATCATCAGGATCAAAAGTAACATCAATACTATTGCGAGAATAATATACATTTACAACAGTTGCACCAGAAGCAGAAATTTCCTGCTGATTGATTTCATGTCCTGTAAAACCATCTACAATTTTCTTTTCTGCGGCAGTCATTGTTTCAGGTCTACCCTTCTTTGTTTCAGTCAGACTTTCATTTCTTTCATAATTTGCTTCATTTTCTTCAGTAATAGTTTCGTTGACAACAGTTTTTTCAAACCAGTGGTAAACCTTATAGTCTACCAAATCCATTTCCTTCCAGACTGCAATGTAAGTAACATTTTCTTCACCAATAGTTTCTGGCAATGTAGAAACATAAGTTACAGCTTCAGGATTCTGTTCTTTAATCATCTTCCATTTTTCTACACCACAGCCCGCTTTACCAGCAGTTGCAAGATCAGTAATGGCCTTTAATTTAGAACCAAATTTTCCGCTGTAAGGAAGCTTGTCTGAATAATCTGGCGAAACATTCGCTTTGTCTTTTTTCCAGACAGTGTAGTTCCACATAGCTTTATCTGCATCTTCTGTAATTGAATCATCGTTCAACTTTACAGTGATTTGTGCAGACTTGCGCTTATAATAAATTCTGATTTCTGTAGTGCCATCTTCTGCAATTTCAGCCTGTTCAAAATCTTCTGCAGGAAGAAAGCCCGGAATATGTTTTTCTTCTGCTTTTGTAAGTTCACCAGGTTTTCCATATTTTGTTTCTACAAAATTTTCCAGTTCTTCAAAAACAATGTTTCCGTTATTCAGATTAATCTGATTTCCATCATCATCGTATTCGGCAACCTGTTCCAGAAGATGCTTTACTGTATAAGCAGTTCCTTTATTAAGATTATTCAAATCTTCAATCATAGTTGAGCAGGCAGAAAAAATTAAACCCGCACAAATCAGTAAGCTAATTCCTAATCTTTTCATTCTGCACCTCCAAGAGAATAAGTTGCAGTTCTCTTAATTGCCTGATAGTTAGCAGTTTCAGTATTATACGCATTTGTATATGGAGTAAACTCTACGATGTAACCGGCAGCATAACCACCAGTTTGAGTTGAATATGCCTGATCATTCCAGTATCCGTTAGCCCGGTATTTATTTCCAAGAATACCAGAAAGGAACTGACAGCAGTTTTCAGTACCACTGTTATTTGGTTCTTTAGAATTACCTGCCCAGTCCACATTTACCCCTTCATTCTGTCTGACAATTTCAGGATAGATAAAGTGATTATTCCACTTTGAATACATATATTCACCTTTATCATTATACATACCAGGGTCCAGTTTTCCCGGGTTCTTTGCCTGCCATTCATCTGTAGCAGCCTGAGTTGATAATGCAGTTGTTTGTGAATAATACATCTGCCCAGCCTCAGGACCACACTGCCAGTACCACGCTGTTGTATTTCCATTACCAGTAAAGGTTGGTGTATCATATGTACCTGCTTTGTTAATATATCTTGCACCACCCATCCAGAATAATTTATCTGGGTATACTTCAGAAGATTTTGTAAAAATGTAGTTATTTTCTACTTCAGATGTTACTGTCATAAGATAACCATGAAGGCCATTAAATAATTCTGCTTTTGCTTTGTTATATGCATCTGTCCACTTAGGAAGATTTCCAGCCGCATCTGTCTCATAATAGCACTTATAGAAGCTGCCATTAAAATAATTAACTTTGGCAGCAGCAATTTCTTCAGAAGGAACAGTTTCCAGGTTTACAGTTACTTTTAAAGGAACATTTACATCATCCTGCTTAAAGTAAACCTGCGACAGGAATTTTGAAGCAATTTCCGGAGTAAGCTGATTTCCGCTGGACATAATCTGCATATAAACATAGCTCTTATTAAATGCAAATGATTCATCATAAGTATATGGATCTGGCTGAGCCATATAAGTTAATGTTCGTTCAACAGCTTTATCACTATCAGAAGTATTTTCTGTAATTGTTGTTCGTTCATTAACACGGAAAGAACCATTTTCTACCGCAACAGAAAATACAGAACAGTTAATGCTTACAGTACTAGAACCAAGTGAAAATTCATCAACAAAATCTTCAAGACGAACTTCTTTTTCTGGCAATTCAATACCACAGTCATCTGCCATGCGGATTACAGTGTGAGTAATTCCGTTTTTGATTTCCTTTTTATGAGCAAGCAAATCTTTTCTGTATCTAGGGTCAATTGAATTACCGTATCTGTCTGTATCCTGAACAGTCCAGCAGGTAAAGTAACTTAAAGAGGCATAAGTACTGTTATTAATATATGCTACAACATGATCTTGATTAGCATCATACAAATATGGAGTAACACAGGTAACACTATATTTGCCACCGTTCACACCCATCTGACCAGTAATGTAAACCCGTTCATCAGAAAGAGTTTCAAGCATAACGCCAGTTACATTATCAGAATAAAGGAATTCTGATTCAGGGCCCTGCCCATTTACAGGAGGATTAAAACTTCCAATTTCTGCATTTCCACTTATATTTACAGTAGATTTATTTGGCAATTTGTAATCACGAGAATTTAATCCGTAAATTGATGATAGTTTTCCACCCTGAATATTAAATGTAAAATCCGATTTAATTTCTTTTCCATCTTTGTTACCGGCTCTTAATTCATAACCAGTAAAATCAGCCTTATCTGTAAGATTAGTACCTGAAATCTGATAGTCATCATCATTAACTATACCATCAGCATTATAATCTACATAAACATAAGTTTTTGTATTCTTTGCATCTGAACCTTTAATTAAAAGATTGAATCCATTTGCATAAATAATCTTCAGATCAATATTATTTTCTAAATCTTTATATGTATATACAAATGGAGCATCCTTCCATGTAGATGAGAGAACAAGATTTTCAAAAATACCGTCTGTATCATTAATAACATTACCATGAGAATCAACCCAGGCATCAAAGAAGTTATTATCCTTTCTTACATTCTGCATAGTTGGAAGCACAACAACATCTTCTGCAGTAAATTCAACAGGAGGATTATATGTACTTTGATATGCATACCAGTAAGCATCATTTTCTACCTTAGAAGGAGCCAGTGATGTTCCATTATCCTTGTATGTAATTGTATAAACTATTGGAGTAATTCCTTCTGCAATAATATTTACAGAATTTTTTACATCAGAAATTGTAAGAGTCTTTTCAAAATCAGCACCAGAAACAGCTGAACCATTTTCTTTAACAGTCAGGGCAGTTTCTACTTCGTAACCACGGGAAAGTGAAAGTTTATATTTAAAATCACTTCCACGCAAAACAACAGAACTGTTTTCTTCAGAAGGTAAACCGCCTTCCACAATTGTCATAGAACAATTCTTTACAGTTTCATTTGCAGCGCCAAGTTTTACTGTGTAATAATTTACATCCTCAGTTTTATCTACAGAATAGAATTCCAGACCTGTATTTTCATCATCAACATAAATAAAATATTTTCCATCTGCAACAGAAGCTTCAAAATTACCGCCGGAAACATCACGAAGCTCATATTTTTTATCTGTTTTTGAAGAATCTACAAGAGTAACTTTTTTGCCAGAACCAACCCATGCTTCACCATCTTTTTTAAGGGAAACAGTACAAATATAAGAATGCCAGTCGTCCTTAGTAAGGTTGATGTTTGCATAAGAAGTATAACCGCCAAAAATAATAAGACTTTCGGCTCCAGAATAAATAAGAGAACCGTTAGCATCGTAGAACCACAGCAAAAGATACTGTTCTGTGTTACTTGGAAGATTTTCCTTAGAAATTGTAGCAGTAATAACACCAGAAGAAATTTTTGTTCTTACAGTTTCTGCGTGAACAGATTCAGGAGAAGCAAAAATTGTACTTGAAACTCCGGCTTTTACAGAACTTACAACCCCGTCGCTAGGATATGTAAGATTGATGACTGCGCTTCCTGTAGAACCTGTGGCAGGATACATCTTAAAACTAAGAACAGTATTACCTTCTGCAAGATTTACAGTAGTTTCTCCAGACAGGCTCTTAACTCCACCTTTGTATGCTTCCAGAGTAAAGCGATATTTTGCAACATCAAGTTCAATTCCCTGTCCCAGATTGTCATAAGAACAGTTTTCAAACAAAGTTACCGGATTCTTCTGGTTTACTTCATTAGGATTTTGAACCGCAATCAATTTATAAGTCAGATTTTTCCATTCATCAGACCATGTTACATCTGGCAAAGCAGAACGTGCTTCGTTACCAGACAAAGAAATATAAACTCTAACCTTTTTTTCTGAACTTTTGTCACTAGAATCTGAGAGAAGAAATGTGCAGGAAGCGAATAGAATGCTTAATAAAAGAACTGCACTAAAAAGTCTTTTCATACAAACCTCCAAAAAAAATTTTTACTTTATGAAATTGGTAGATTTTTATAAAAAACTTTTTAAGTACAACTTTTTTGATAGATGAATTTATATCGGAAGAATATTATAGCATATTTAAAAAATTTATCAAATTTGAAAAAACTTTTAAGTGTTTAAAATATAATCAGTAATTTGAGCCGGAATTTCAGCCAAAACAGAAGCACCATTTTTCTTAAGAAATTCAATGTCTCTAAAACCCCAGGTTACGGCAATTGAAGCAACCCCGGCATTTTTCGCAGTTTGTATATCTACATCAGAATCGCCAATAAAAACAGTTTCTTCCCTTTTTACATTGAACTTATTCATAATTTCATACACGGCTTGTGGAGAAGGCTTTTTTTCATGCCCGTCTCTGTCCCCAATGGCAGCATCTATAAGACCTGGAAAAAAATCTCTGCATAAATCTTGAACTGCAAAATCTGCTTTGTTGGAATTTACTGCAATCCTAACTCCAGCTGCCCGCAATGCCTTCATCATGTCTACAATGCCGTCATATGGCTTTGTCTTTATTGCAGAATGAGTTTTATAGTAGCTTTTAAATTCTTCATATGCTTTTTCTATAAGCTCCAAAGAAGAACCTGTAGGAACCGCCCGTTCAATAAGTTTATGAATGCCGTTTCCAACAAATTGTCTTACTTCCGCCAGCGTTCTTACAGGAAGATTATTTTCCTTTAGAACATAATTTACAGCATCGGCAATATCTTCCAGAGTTTCAAGAATGGTGCCGTCCATATCAAAAATTGCAAGTTTAATTTTCATTTATAAGTATCACTCAAAACCGTGGTTAGCTTTGTTTACCACATGTTTAATATATTTTTCTTTGATAATACCATTGCTAACCCCAATAAGACTTTCTACAGGGTTTTCAGTTAAAGCCGAAATCATAATTTTTACAGAAGGATCTTCCATAGATTTATTTCTAAACACAATTCGCATTATAAGTTTTAAAATAATAATCAGATTTCTTACATAAAAACTTTCTTCGGCCATTTTGCAAAGACTATCTTGCACAGTATAGTTACCTTTTACATGTGATTCAACCGCATTGTGATTAAAAGCATCTGTTACATCACACGCCCGAACAAGCTTATTAAATTTTTCACCATTTACCAGAATCTGACCAGAAAGCCGAATATCTTTTATAGAAGAACCTATGCAAATTGTATAGTCTCCTTCTACTACTGCAAACTCCCCTTTAATTTCTGAATATACACTAAAACATCTGTCATCCAGATTAAAAGTCACTGTTGCAGACTCCCCTGCCTTTAGGAACACCTTTTCAAAACCTTTAAGTTCTGTAACAGGACGCAATGTTCCATCTCCATCATTACGGATATACAGCTGAACAACTTCTGCTCCGTCATATTCGCCACGGTTTTCAATTTTGCAGGAAACTGTTTTTCCAGAAATTGTCAGCTCAGAATATTTAAATTTTGTATAACTTAAGCCATACCCAAATTCAAAAAGAACCGGAATATTTTTTGACTCATAATGACGGTACCCAACAAAAACCCCTTCATCATAATTCACATTCAATTCTTCTGTAGCAAAATTTTTAATGCAAGGCACAGTTTCTAATTTGGCAGGCCAGGTTTCACTTAAGTGGCCGCTTGGATTCACTTTGCCGCTAATAATATCTGCAAGAGCTTCGCCAACCGCTTCTCCACCAAGATACATATGAAGAACAGCTTTTACTTTAGAAACAAAGTCCATTTTTACAGGTGCACCGCTAAAGTTTACAACAATAACATTGTTTGTCTGTTCCAGAATCTGATTCAGCAATTCCATCTGTTCACATGGCAAATCTAAAGTTGTTCTGTCAAAACCTTCTCCTTCATAACTTTCTGTTAAGCCACAGAAAAAGATGATTGGAATATTTTTTACAGCTGCAATGCGAGCCATGTCTAATGCAGCCTGCTGCAAAGGCTTGTTCTTTTTCTTAAGTTTTCTTTTTGGACAAAATCCAGAATAGTAGCCTGCACTATAATTTACTTTATAACCGGCCTGTTCTAAAGAACGCACAACATCAGGATATTCTCTTGTAGTAATGTGACTGCTTCCACCCCCCTGGAACCGGATTTTTTTAGCCAGTTCACCTATAACGCAAAGTGGCATTCCCCGTTTTACAGGAAGGGCGCCTTCATTTTTAAGAAGTACGGCAGACTCACAGGCAAGGCTATGAGCAATGTCATGTCTTTCTAAATAATTGTCTGCATAAGTTTTAGAAGTGTCCTGCTGCAAACTGAGTACTTTATCAAGAATACGAAGTACTGCGGTGTCAATATCATTTTCAGAAATGCGGCCTTCTTCCAGTGCAGTTTTAAGGTTCTGCTGAAAGTAACCGTAAGAGTCCGGCATGGCTAGATCCAGTCCCGCTTTTAAACATGCAGCGGCATCCATACAAGCACCCCAGTCTGAAATTGTTATACCTCTAAAGCCCCATTCATTGCGAAGAATATCTGTTATAAGATGTGATGAAGCACTGGCATAAGTTCCGTTCACCTTATTATAAGAAGTCATAACACAGGCCGGATTCGCTTTTTTTACAACAGTTTCAAAGGCGCTTAAATATATTTCTCGTAAAGTTCGTTCATCCATATTGGAAGATGAAGTCTGTCGGTTTTTTTCTTGATTATTGCAGGCAAAGTGTTTAATGCAGGCGCCAGGACCATCTTTTTGTAATCCATTGACGTAAGAAGCGGCAAGTTCTCCAGTTAAGAAAGGGTCTTCAGAAAAATATTCGAAGTTCCTGCCACACAGAGGGGAGCGTTTAATATTCATTGCACAACCGAGAACAACATTTACATTTTCCCGTAACGCATCTTGTGCAATGGCTTTTCCCAGTTTAGAAAGTGCATCCCTGTTCCAGCTGCTGGCCATACAACTGGCTGTAGGATAACAGGTTGCTACTTTACTGACATTTATGTCAGAATAGTTTTCATCTGTCTGTTTCCTTAAGCCATGAGGCCCGTCGCTCATAACAATTTGAGGAATTTTTCCGTCAGCCGAAAAGGTCTTCCAGCTGCCAACGCCGTTTAATAATCTGATTTTCTCTTCGATACTCAGTACTTTTAAAAATTCATTTTTTGTCATACTATTTTCTATTATATACCATAATTTCATTTTTTTACAAAAAATTTCATGATATACTACATATATACAGCTTTCTTTAAGGAGAGATTTTATGGAATCAGATAACTCAAGAGAAAATAAAACCAGTTTGCTCAGAATTATTAAACTTGATGTAATTTTACGAGACGGTAAACCTCATACTGCAGTGGAACTGGCAAAAAAACTGGGAAAATCAAAAAGAACTATCCTTAGAGATATTGATGATTTACGGGATACATGGCACGCTCCAATTGCTTCTGGCTTACAAGGCTATTACTACAAAGAAAGAGCCTGGTTTTTCCCTGCAATTTACCTTAGCGAAGGCGACATGATTTCTGTTGGCATTCTTTCAAAAAGCTTTGACATTTTTAAAGGTACACCACTTTGGGAACCAATGCAGGACATTTTAGATAACGTACTTTCCCCTCATGAAAATACAACAAACATTGTTTCTCCAGATAATCAGAACTTTGCTTTTAAAGAATACAAAATTCAGGAAAATGAATGGTTCGAAAACAGAATCTGTATTTCAAGAAAACCTGAGACAAATATAGATGATGAAGTTTGGGAAGCAGTTATTACAGCATTAAGAGAAAATCGTCTTTTACAGTTCAATTATTCTTCCAGCGAAGAAGATGTTTACAAACAGCGTCTTGTAGAAAGCTGGCAGTTATGCTTTAGCGAAAACCGATGGTATTTGTACGGCAACTGTCTTGAAAAAGATCACAACCAGACTAAAGGCAGCAGAACCTACAATCTGGAAAAAATCCGGGATATAGAACTGCTTGAAAAGACCTTTACCCTACCCTCTCCACATTTATACCGCAAAAATGAATATGCTGTGGGTAACTTTGGTATTTCTACAACTTCAGAAACAGAACATTACAAAATCATTCTTAAAAACTATGCGGCTTCAGAATCTCTTTACCAGTGGTCCCAGGATTACAAAGTATATCCATATTCACAGCTGCCTTCTTCCGAAAAAATTAAAGGCATAGACATTCCAGAAAATGCAAAAGTTATAGAATTTACAAGTAACCAGCGCCCTGGTGTAGAAACCTTTATTTATTCATTTGCCAGCAATGCAATTCCAATTTCTCCAGCTTCTCTTGTAGAAAAATGGAAAAAGAATATAGAAGAAATGAAGAAAATTGCAGACCAGCTTTAATATAGATTTAAACTCCAAATAGTTTTATTATGCTGTCTATGAATGAAAATACAACACAGCCTAAAACACAGCTTAAAGGTGTTCTTTTACTTCTTTTAACAGCAATTATCTGGGGAACTTCATTTGTTGCTCAGAGTCTTGGAAGCGATTCTGTTCCTGCTTTTACATTTATGGGAACAAGAACTTTAATTGGTGCTTTTTTTCTGCTCCCATTTATTTTAATTAGAGATAAAGTGTCTGCTCGTAAGCTTACAGCAGAACAAGTGACTCAGAGAAAAGCGACAGACAAGAAAACCATTAAATATGGAATGATTGTTGGTCTTTTCCTTTGTGCAGCCACAAACTTTCAGCAGTTTGCCTTCTATCAGCCAGGAGCAGGAGCTGGAAAAATTGCTTTTATTACCGCAATGTACATGTTCTTTGTTCCAATTCTTGGTTTACTTTTCTTTAAAAAACGCATTCCTTTAATCACATGGATTTGTATTATTTTAGGTTTTATTGGACTTTACTTTTTGTGCTTTAAAACCGCTTCTTTTGGTGCAGTAAGCTTTGGAGATATTCTTTCTTTCATCTGCGCAATTTTCTTTACTCTGCAGATTCTTTTTATAGAAAAATTCGCACCTGAATGCGACGGAATTAAACTTTCCTGCGTTCAGTTCTTTACTGCAGGAATCATCACTATGATTCTTACTCTTATTTTTGAAAGACCAGATTTGGCACAAATAAAAGCAGGTCTTCTTCCAATTTTGTATTCCGGTATTATGAGCTGCGGGTTCGCCTATACAATGCAGGTTGTTGGTCAAAAATACTGTGAAGCAACAATTGCCAGCCTTTTAATGTGCATGGAATCTGTTTTTGCAACATTGTCTGCTGCAATCTATCTTCATGAAACTCTTACCGGTCGCGAAATTGCAGGTTGTATCATCATGTTTACTGCAATAGTTATTTCTCAGCTCAGCGACAAATTCACAAAAAAATAATAATTTGATTTATAAATATAAAGTGGAGCACACCTGCTCCAGTTTGTATTTATAATAATCTTCACGTCCCTACCCTGCTCCAGTTTGTATTTCTTAAAATAAAAAATCCAGAAAAGGTGCTCCAGTTTATATTTATCAGCCAAAAATTTTGAAATGGGTGCTCCACTTTATATTTGCATATACACTGTGTTTAAAATAGTTAACACTTTTTAACCAATAGTGCTCCAGTTTGTATTTGAAAATCCGGTCAAAATTCCATATATAGTGTGAATTTCGGTAAATTTTAGTTAAAATACCCCATATATACAGAATTTTAAGAACTTATAAATCAGAAATCCATAGCAGAATTCTGACAAAAAAGGTGCTCCAGTTTATATTTCTATGGAATTCCGTCCACCAGATACCTGCTCCAGTTTGTATTTAGGGGTGCTCCACTTTGTATTTTCAGAAAGATTGTGTTTAAAAAAGTTAACAGTTAAGAGAAAAAATGGGGAAACAGGTGCTCCAGTTTATATTTCGGGCATTTTTAGCCTGTTAAAATAAGAAGAGCATCCAAAAGAACCCGCTCCAAAGTATATTTGTTTTTCCACAAAATACCGGTGGATAAGTCCGTCTGAATGCTCCACTTTTTATTTAAAAATCTTAAAATTTATTTTGTTGTATTACAAAGAATTAAAAAGTTATGCACAATTCTCCGCTCCAAAACCTATTTAAACCTGCTACACTTTATAATTATCTACTATAATAACAAATAGTTAACAAATAGACTTTAAAACAAATAGTAATAAAGTGGAAATGGTGTATAACTCATTCTCAAATTTAAACTGTAGCAGTTACAAGAACATATCTTGAATCTTCAGGTAAAATTTGAGGGTTACTTTTTCTTAAAGTAATACCATCACCATCCTGATTAATTGAAACATTTAAGTCAGGATAATATTTTTCTTTAATGTCACGAATCTGGTTCAGAATGTAATTATAATTTGTTCTTTCCTGATTTTCATGACTTCCTTCTTTCACAGGCATAAACTGTTCAACCAAGGCATTACTAGGAATAAAAATACTTTCTCCCTTTTTGATTGAATTATTTCTGTATGTGAGCCATGCATAAATGTCTTTACCAACAGCACTGGTAATATTTTTATAAACTGTGTAATTGATAGGAACAGAATGCTTTTTAGAAAACTTAACAAAAGCCTGGGAGAGCTTAATGTTAATGCAATACTGTTTAGATTCTTTTCCTTCTTCACCAAGTTCAAGATACTGCATTGCTTCCATGAAAGGAATAATACCTGTACTTACCATAGTTGCTGTTACTTTATCAGCCTTAATGTCATCATCTAAATCAAGAAGATCTTTAAAAAGAGATTTCTGAACAACAGATGATTTTCTTTCTTCAAAAGTAAAAGTAGATTTTGAAAAATATTCCAGCTGTTCTTTTATATCATTGCTTCTGCCTGGTGCCAGCTGCATTTCTTTTAACAACTGACGAATTGAATCATAAGAAACAATTACACTTCCGTCAGATTCAACATTTTTTGAAACAACGGCATGTGTTGTCAAAATTGTAAGTAACAAACGACCATATTTACCAAAAGGTACTTTTTCAGCTGAACTTGTAATACTTAAAGAAATATTGTTGTACTTTCTCTTGAAAATATTTTTATTAATATCTTTAAGAGGCAGAGAAGCTGTAATAAACGGACTTGAAAGAAAGCCCCTTAATTTTTTATCTGCATCATCCTCTTCCAGAAGTACAGGAAATGAATTTTCAGAATCCTGTGATTTCTTTATTTCCGGAAAGAAGTCCTGCAGAATTTTATTTTCATCTGACATTTTTACCTTCTTTCCTGCTTAGTAATAAGACCTGCCGAATTGATTTCTACACTACCCGCTTTAATCTGCTGTTCCAGATAAAAACATGCCAGCTGAATACCTTTTGAAAGAGTAATGCCATATGTTGCAAAAAAGCCTTTCAGACTGTTTTTATTGTCTTCTGTAGTGCGGAATATAATTTGAGTATCTTTAGTTGATTTCTTCACTGCTACGGCCTTCTGTGGCGCTGTAAAGGCCTGTTTTTCATCAGCAAGAGAAGTATAATGCTGCTGAACAGGTGCTACAGTTTCTATTTCTACAGGAGCCTGCTGAAAATCTTCAGGTTCCGATGTAATCATGTTTAAGCTGGAAGAAATATTTGGTATGGATGGTCTTTTTTTCTGCGATACTGCCATAATTCTCTCCTACCCTATTTTTCCATGATTGCTTTTGAAATATTGTTGATTGCAGTTAAAGTTGCAGGTTTTGTACCGTAAAGTTCCTGAATAAGTGCCTGTGAACCCTGAGCTTTTTTAAATGCCTGATCAACAGGAAGCATGTACAAAGTAAAATTCTGATTTCCTTCAAACTGTTCAAGAAGCTGCTGCTGCTGTTGCAAACGGTCATCTTTAGAATTCAAAATCAATTTGTTGAAAACAGGATTCTGAATACGCATGTCTTTTTTAAGCTGATTCAAAGATGAAGCAAAAGTAACAAGTCCGTCTGTACTGAAAATGTCCAGCTGTAAAACTGCAGCTACTTCATCACTGGCAACAAGACACATTTTTTCAAGAAGATTGAAAGCTGGTGAAGTGTCTATTACAACATATTCAAAACCATATTTTTCAACTTCATCAAGAATATTTCTAACGGCAAAAATTTTGTCGCCTGTTGCTGTCTGTGAAAATTTTCTAAGACTGCCACCAATTCCGGCAGTTGGTAAAATGTAAAGATTGTCTACGTGAGTTTTCTGAATTGCATTTTCCAGTGAACATTCTCCTAAAAGAACGTCTGCGAATTCATATTCAATTTCTGGAAAAATCCAGCCAGATGAGTTACCCTGAGGGTCTGCATCTATAATCAAAGTTTTCTTTCCGGCAAGTGCAAGGTCACCTGCTACTGAAACTGAAACAGAAGTTTTTCCTGTTCCACCCTTCTGAATTGCAAAAGTTACGGTCTTCATAAATTTCCTCCCAAAAATTCTCTGAAAAACAGTATATGATTTTTAACTATATTACAAATGTAATAACATGTCAAATACAAAATGATGTAATTACATACAAATGTAATAACAATAGTATTGCAATTGTAATTACATTTGTAATACTTTTAAAACACGCTGAAATCTTCGTTTTGAGCGGCTTTTTATTAAAAATGATATAGTTTATTAAAACTTGTAGAAAGTCGCTCAGAATCGCAATATGAGCGTCTCAGAGGATGTTTTATTCCGACTCTAAAAATTCAAGTGTACCTGGCGGTAATAGGTGGATTTTAGCAGAAAAAGTGATGGTGTATAAACAGTTGTATAAAAAATACACAAATGTATATACAAGAGTATAAATGTTATACAAGTGTTATTACAATAAAAAATCTCTCCAATAATTTTGTAACATTTTAACATCCGGAAGGTTGTTTGGATAGAGTACAAAATGATGGAGAAATGAAAACATGAAAAAACTTATTTTAGTATTGGCAGCTGTTCTTCCATTTTTATTTATCAGCTGCAAAGGAGCAGAAGAATTGAAAGGTAACTGGAACACAACTGCAATCACATTAAACGGAAAATCTGTAAAAGTTGTAGAGTCGTTTGTAAATCTGCAGCCTTCGGGAAGTAAAGTAAAAGTTTATGGAAATGCTGGTGTTAATGTTTTTAATGGAGATGTAAAAGCTTCAGAAGGAAAACTTGAATCAAATGGTTTTGCCTGTACCCGCATGATGGGTTCACCAGAACAGATGGCCTGTGAAGATGCATTTCTGGAAATTATTTCTTATGCAGATTCTTACACTGTAGAAGGCGACATTCTTACAATAAGAAGTTCTTCAAAAAATGGTGAAATCAAGTTTAAGAAAGAATAACTGCTGACTTAATTTTTTAGAAAATTGGAAAAACTGTCTGATGTGTGTCGGGCAGTTTTTTTTATTTAACCTTGTAAATAATTCAGAATTTATCTTAATATAGAGGGGTAGGGTAGGGTGAAAAGTATTTTTAGGCGGTGAAGCTATGGAAGAAAAAGTT
The DNA here is from genome assembly GCA_024402655.1 of Treponema sp. Taxonomy (GTDB): domain Bacteria; phylum Spirochaetota; class Spirochaetia; order Treponematales; family Treponemataceae; genus Treponema_D. The sequence continues at coordinate 25,173 of JAKSTH010000023.1, forward strand.
TCTCTTAAAAGCATTATAAAGTACATTGTTTTTGTTCTGCTTTTTTTTGGTTATTCTGCTGTTACTTTATTTGTTATTGATTCAAAAATTGCCGGCTGGATTTGCTGGACAGTTTTATTAGCTGGACTTTCAGTTTTTAGATTCAGTCCATTGTGGGAAAAACTTTTGGGTGGAAAAACAACCAGTGGTTTTAACAAATTCTGGATTTATTTACTGGTGGTAATTGCACTTCATTTTAATGGAGTTTTTTCCCGTCCAGATTTGTCTGTTTCTTACAAAGGAACAATGGTTCGGGAATTTATTCGTGAAGTAAGAAATCTCCCTTTTATGAAAGGTGATGGAATGCTGAGTTCTGGAGCTGCTCTTTCTGCAAAAGGTTCCAGCTGGAAGGCTCCAAAAGGTTATACTTACGAAAAAATTGATTGTGGTGTTCCTGTGGAATTACTAAAAAAACAGGGCTCAAAATCTGAAAAATTGATATTTCAGATTCATGGTGGCGCTTATGTAATTGGAATGATAGATTCTTATAGAAGTCAGGCTGTAAGATTCAGTAAACTGGTTCAGGATGCTGCAGTATTGAATATCGATTATAGAATTGCTCCAGAATATGAGTATCCGGCTGCATTGGAAGATGCATTAATGGCCTGGGACTGGATTTTGGAAAATGGATGGAAACCAGAAAATGTTATTGTAGTAGGTGATTCAGCTGGTGGAAATCTTACATTGGCTTTGTGTTTAAAACTTAGAGATGATGGCAGAGATCTTCCTGGAAAGATTATCTGTATGTCACCTTGGGCTGATTTGGCTGGACAGGGAAAATCTCATAAAGAAAATCTTTATAAAGATCCTATGTTTGGTATTTCTCCACATGACTGGAAAACTCCTGCAAAAATTGAAGAACCAAAGCCAGTTGTTTCAGATGGGAAAAAACAAAAATCAATGACAGCTCTTTATGCAGGAGATGCCGATTTATATGATCCTTATTTATCACCTGCTTATGGCGAATATAATGGTTTTCCACCAATGTTGATTCATGTAGGAACTTTTGAAGTGCTGCTTAGTGACAGTGAAACTATTTATGAAAAAGCAAAGAAGAGTGGGGTAGAGGTACAGCTTTCTGAATATAATGGAATGTTCCATGTATTTCAGCTGGCCGGAGATTTTCTTCCTGAAAGTAAAAAAGCCTGGAAAGAAATTGCAGAATTTTGTAATAAATAATAGAAAATAAGAGGATTGAAAATATGAAAGTTTTAATGATTAACGGAAGCCCTAGAAGTAAAGGAAATACAGCTCTTGCTTTAGAGGAAATGAAAACTGTTTTTGAAAAAGACGGAATTGAAGTAGAAATTGTTCAGATTGGAAATAAAGATATTCGTGGTTGTATTGCCTGCGGTCGTTGTAGTGAACTTGGAAAATGTGTTTTTGATGATACCGTAAATGAACTTGCCGAAAAATTCGAAGCAGCTGACGGTCTTGTTGTTGCAAGCCCTGTTTATTATGCTTCTGCCAATGCAACATTAATTGCAGCATTGGACAGACTTTTTTACAGTTCACATTTTGATAAAACTATGAAAGTAGGTGCCAGCGTTGTTTGTGCAAGAAGAGGAGGCTGTTCTTCTACTTTTGATGAATTGAACAAATATTTTACAATCAGCAATATGCCAGTTGCTTCAAGTCAGTATTGGAACTGTATCCACGGAAGGGGAGAAGGTGAGGCAGCTATGGATGAAGAAGGTAAACAGACAATGCGTGTTCTTGCAAGAAATATGGCTTTTTTAATGAAGAGTATTGCTCTTGGTAAAGAAAAATACGGATTGCCAGAAAAAGAAGAACGTGCCTGGACTCACTTTATCAGATAATCTATTCTGTAAATGTAATCACTTGAATTTATTAAAGTAAAGTATTATATTAGTGAGAACAACGGCAAAGAGGTCGTAGATATTATTCTTATTTCTTTTGAAATAGGGATTGTGTCTACGACCTCTTTTTTTTGTATTTTTTTGAATAGGAGGCATGCAAACTCCATTAAAGAATTTGGAAGATTCTAAAAAAACTTTTCTGATGAAAAGTTTTTTCTTAACGAATCTCCTATTTACCGCGGTGCCGATTTCTGGTAAAAACCTAAAATCGATTTTACAGCGGTAAAATCGATTTTTTAACGGTTTTTGCTATATTAGGCATGTGTGGATTCGTAGGTGCATTTGATCTTAACTCGGGAAGTCAGCCAATTAATGAAGGCTTAAAGGAAGAATTACGCAATCAGGTACT
>JAKSTH010000230.1 GCA_024402655.1 Treponema sp.
TTACAAACATATTACCTATCCAAGTTTGCTCAAATTTGTCTTTTGAGCATAAAAATAACTTTCTTCGCAAGGCTCTAACCAAATTGGGTTTTTAACGTCTGCCCAAGACCATCCTTTTGATTCAACCATAAGCTTATTTTTTCATCTTTATTTTTTCTCTATCAATTACTTGTTCCAAAGCACCAAACAATTCTGAATATTTCATAGATTCAACATTTATTTTTGTAATAACAGCATACAAACTCAATGGAATTTTTTTGTCTTCAAAGTCAAAGGTCTGGCCATTCATACCAATTACTTTTTCTCGAATTGCTTCTGCGTATTTAATATCTTCGCTGCAGGTGATTAAAACAAACTCGTCGCTGCCAATTCTAAAAACTACATCATCATTACCACTACAATCCATAAGGCGTTTCATTGTTTCGCAAAGTGCAATGTCGCCAGCCTTGTGGGAAATTTCGTTTATAGGAATAAGATGATTTATGTCTGCACAAACGCAATAGCAGTTTTTACGTTCCTTAATAAAATCATACATTTGTGAAATATCAACAGCTCTTCTCATATATTGTTCTCCTTTTAATTGATAAAAGCCTGTAATCATTGGAAAAAGTTCAGGGATCTGGCCATTTTGTACATAATTTTCCTTAAACTTTGACGGATTACAGTTCCACACAGAATTAAAACTGCGGGTAAATGATTCATGACTGGAATAACCGTACTGAAACGCTATATCAATCAAACGCATTTGGGGTTGCTGGACTATCATCTGGGCAGCTTTCATCATTCTTCGACGCAGAATATAATCTTGAATTGAAAAATGAGACATTCTGAAAGTTTTTTCCAAGCCTGATTTTGATGTAAAACATGCCTTCGCAATACTTTCAGTCTGCAAATCACAATCAAGATGCGCTTCGATATAAGAAATTGACCTGAATAATAAATCCAAATTTGCCATGACAATATGAGAATACATTATTATTTTACAGCAAATTTGATTTTTTGAGTAAATTTTATTAGGGCTGTCCCCGTTTGTTCGATAAAACTACCACGCTTTCATGCACCGCTGCAAAAATTGCCACAGCGCACACAGGAATTGCCGCATATTTTACATCTGCAAAGGCAAGTGCATATGGGAAAAGGAAAATTAAAAAACCGGTAATTTTGTTTGGAATTGTGTGAGGCAGCACAAGTTTTTTCCGCGTTATAAAACCGAATAGAACGTTCGCAAATCTGATTAAAATAATGACTGCCAGGCAAATCAAAAGCCAGCGCGGAATTGTGATTGCGGTAAAAATTTTTACAAGGCTTGTTGCAAAAAAAACTATGTCTGCAATGCTGTCAATTATGGCGCCGAATGGTGTGCACGCGTTTAATTTTCGGGCAAGGAATCCGTCCAGGGCATCGGTGGCGCCGGCCAATGTATAAAGAATAAAAAATGTGGTGGAGAAGGGGTGAGTAAAAATCATGCCCAGGGAAAGAGGAATCCTTAAAATTGAAAGCAAAGTTGGCAGTTTTTTATTCATACAATTATTATATACCAATGCAATGCTTTCGAAATTGGCTGATTATTTTCCTTTTACTGCCAAAAGTTCAATATATCCGCGTTCGCCACGAGGCTCCAGCTGAATTCTAGGATTTTCCCCATCCCATTTGACCCCAATAACAGAAGGATCATACTTTTTTTCAGCATCCCACATAGCACCAATTGCTTCTTCATAATCTTCTTCATTAAATGGCTCGCCCTGAAACATAAGATAATCGCATTCAGGTAAATCAATTACGTCAAAACCTTCCGGAACAACTCCATCATAATCAACAGACACTTCAACCCCCTGAACATATTCACTTTTCCCTTCCCGAAATTTTTCCGGCAGCCACAAACAAACTGGTTCTCCGCACAAACTGTCCATGGAAGTCAAAATGCCCCAAACATCGCAGCCAACTTCTTCGCAATATTTAAAATATT
>JAKSTH010000231.1 GCA_024402655.1 Treponema sp.
TATTAGCAGAAAGCATAAGGTTTTCCATAATATCACCAGTAAGTTCTACCATAAGGTCACAGTCTCCAACCTGTACTGCACCAAGAGTTGCAGAGTTGATAATTGGAGCCATAGAAAGAATTTCATTTTTTGAATCAACAAGAATAGGGAATTTTTTAGCATCCTGTAAAATCCAGCCAAATTCTTTTCCTTTTGGATGGTCTGTAAGAATCTGGCGACATGTCATTGGTTCTTCGCACTGAAGTGGTACGAAAGAAGTTTTATCAGGATCTACACCTTTGTAAGAAACAGGGAATTTAACCTGATCTACACGGTAAACACCCATAGAAATTGATTTACGTTTACGACCAAAGTTCCATGCAAGTTTTTCCTGTGTCTGGATAATATCTTTAAGCATTGGATCGTCAATTGGTTTACCAGTAATCATAAAAGCAACCATGTAAGGACGAACATCTTTAATAGATTCATCTACATTTACTACACGGCCTTCGTAATCGTTATTACCGCAGTTAGACATGAGTTTCATGTAATCAACAGTTTTTCCGCCTTCATGAAGTTTAATCTGGCGAGCAACACCATTTGTAGACCATAAGTCTGGGCGGTTTGTATCGTTTAATTCGATTTTTACAACGCGTTCACTTTCTGGCTGGCTCATATCTGGTTTTTCATCAAGCTCAGCTTTTGCACAAGGAAGTACATCTTCCAATGCATCATAAGTGTATTTTTTTCCAATAGCTTCAAAAAAGAGTTTTTCGTTACATTCGATTTTTGGCATTTTATTTTCCTTCGACGGGTTAAACCCATGCAAAATTTGAATACATAATTATAGAAGATTATATGGATAAATTCAATTTAATGAACCAAAAAACTTATTTAACAGCATAGCAGGCTTATAAGAAAGTTTTGCTTTTCTAAGTCCTTCTATTCCTAAATCTTCTTCCCGGTTTAAATATTTATAATCTGTGCAGGTTTTTGCAAAAAGATTATTGATGACAGCATAAGCACCATCTTTTGCAGCTAAAGACAGAGCTTTTTCAAAATGAATGTCCAATACTAAGGGAGAAATTGGAGAAGCAAGCGTCATGGCAACGGGTTTTTCATCAATATAAAGAACTCCACCCTGCAGTTTTAAAAGTTTTGCGTTATTCAAAGCATTTTTTATGATTTCAAATTCAGCAAGTAAATCAGGATTTTCCTGGCCATTGCGTTCAGTAAACCATTGTTCTTCTACAAAAAGAATGTCCTGAGCAATAGAACTGAAATTTTGTTCGTTTGCAGTTGGTTCAGATAAGTTAAAGTTTTTAAAAGACCACCGGTTTTCATATGTTCGCATAAAGCGGTTTATATGATTTTTCTTTTTTTGAAGAACAGGGCCGTGAAGTTCAGAAAGTTCTGTCTGCAAATATAAATAATCAGCATCACCTCTGTCAGAGTTCCAATTAATGCTGCGGTTTGGAAAATTTTGAGAAAGACATGAGTCTATGAGATTTTTTTGTTCCTGTGTTATGAGATGAAAAGCGGGTTGTGGAAAACTATCAAGAATAAAGGTGAGTGCAGTTTTTATGAAAGATTCATCATTTTTTGGTGGGACATTTGTTTTTATAGGAATGGGAAAATAAAAAAATGTGGAACCGTCTTTTTGCTGGTTGTATCGGAATAAGATGTTGTCATGAATCTGCAAAGTTGTATTGTATTTTTTTTGATATAAAAAGATGTTTGCAAAAGAACTGTCACACCCCATAAGACTGGAAGTGTCTAAGTTCTGAGATAAGACATTAAAATCTATTTGATTCATGATGTTTTAAAGTTAGTGATATTTTTCGGAATAGACAAGAGAAAAAT
>JAKSTH010000232.1 GCA_024402655.1 Treponema sp.
TGATTCATGATGTTTTAAAGTTAGTGATATTTTTCGGAATAGACAAGAGAAAAATTGTTGTTCTAATGACACTGCTTTTAATTTTCATTACATTATTTATATGATTAAGCTTTCAAATACAACAAAAGGCGTAATTTACATCATTGCATCTGCTTTCTTTTTTGCTCTCATGGCAGTTTTTGTTCGTTTAGCAGGCGATATTCACTTTGTTCAGAAAGCTTTTTTTAGAAATGCTGTTGCTTTTATAATCAGTTTTGCAGGTTTGTGTAAAGATTTTAAAAATGGGGACAAGGCTGCTTTTGCTATTCCTAAAGGAGCACTGGTTTTTCTGTTTACCAGGGCAATTGCTGGTTCTGTTGGGATTTTTGGAAACTTTTATGCTATAGACCGCATTGTTCTGGCAGATGCTGCTATTTTAAATAAGATGGCTCCATTTTTTGCAATTGTTTTCAGTTTTTTATTAATGAAAGAAAAAATAAAGCCGGTGCCATTAATCTGTATTACTGTTGCTTTTTTAGGCGCCATTCTTATTGTAAAACCTTCATTCGATTTTTCTAAAATGCTGCCAACTTTTGTGGCGTTCCTTGGTGGAATTGGTGCAGGTCTTGCTTATGCCTGCGTACGAAAGCTGAGTTACTTAAAGTGCAATGGAAAAATGATAATATTCTTCTTTTCAACTTTTTCCATGTTGTTGTCTTTGCCATATATTATTTTTTGTTACAATCCTATGACACTTAATCAGTTTCTGTGTTTGTGTGGAGCTGGTATTTGTGCAGCCGGCGGTCAGTTTACAATTACAGCAGCTTATTATCATGCTCCAGCCAGTAAAATTTCAATTTATGATTACACACAGATTCTGTTTTCTACACTTTTAGGACTGGTTTTCTTTGGACAGTTGCCAGATGTTTTAAGTTTTATAGGATACGGAATTATTATACTTATGGCTTTATTGAATTTTTTGTATAATACCAGACAAAATGAAGAAAAAATAACAGATAAACCATCTGAAAATAAATAAAAAAGGATTCTGAAAATGAAAATTAATTTTACTTTTAAACAGTTTATTGTTCCAAATTTCTGGAAAAAGCTTGCTTTTATGTTGCCTGCAGTTTTGTTAATGGGCGTATTTGTTTCTATTTTGATTGAAATTGGCTGGGGAACAGATCCTGCAAGTTTTATGAACTTAAATATTGCAGCAGTTTTGAATTGGGGAATTGGTAATACAGAAGTTCTTGTTTATGGTTTAATGCTGATTTTTACAATCCTTTTTGGTGCACAGATGATTGGTTTTGGAACTTTGGCCAACATGATTCTGATTGGTTATGTTGTAGACCTTTGTCGCTGGATATGGCAGAAAACTGGTTTCCATGATTTTATAGCTGGCGGAAGCTTTGGTCAGAATGTTGTTGTTTTTATTATCGCACTGCTTCTTTTTGTAGTTGTTGCGGCAATTTATATGAATGCTCAAATGGGAGTTGCTCCTTACGATGCCATGCCACAGATTATAAGTGGATGGCTGCCAAAAATTCCATTTTCCATCATCAGAATTATTTTTGATTTAAGTGCAGTTGGAATTGGTGTAATTTTTGGATTGATTAATAGAGATGGAATTCAGGGGTCGGCAGTTGGTTCTGTTGTAATGTCACTGTTGTTAGGACCTGTAATTACTATTGTTTCTAAACCATTGAACAAAATACTGGAATAGAGATCTCTCGACTACGCTCGAGATGACAGGAATGAATTTGACATTCTTTTGCAAAGGGGTTATAGTGGTACTAAACAGAACTACTAATAGAGGCAAAGATGTCAGAT